>DATHSE010000069.1:0-12158 GCA_035464455.1 Anaerolineae bacterium
GGGAGACTGGCCGGCGAGCCGCTCAACGGTCGCTCCGTGCGGCTCAGGTATCGCCGCGCTGGCAGCGACGACGCATGGACCACGACCTGGATGAATTCGCTGTACTCGTCAGGTCGCTATGAGCTCTCCATCGCACCCCCGACCAGCTACGAGTTCAAGGCCACCTTCGCCGCGCCGGAGGACGAAGGCCTGCGCTTCAGCCAGTCGGAGGTAGTGAAGGTCAAGGTGAGGAGTTGAGCATGCGTCGAGCCCCTCTGACTGCGCTCCTGCTGGGTCTGCTCCTGCCGCTGGCAGGCCCAGCCACGGCGGCGGAGCCATCGCCACCGCCGACAGGCGCTCCACAGGTCTGGCTCAGCGGTGCGTTCGGACGGGTTCCGGGCGGCGATCCAGCCTCGCCCGCGGGCGCGTCTCCCGGTCGCCTGCCCCTCGACAGCTGGATCCGCAGTGCGCCGCTGAGCCTGTACGTCGAGGTGGCACCTGAAGACCTGTTGGCGGTGGAGGTCGTATCCCGGCAACTTGACGGCGCTCACGAGGAGCGTCTCTCGAGCGGGGCGACCCTGTTCGCCGGACCAGACAGGCCGGGTGTCACCGTCCTGGTGGCCACCGTCACGACCGAGCCACACGGCCGCAGCCAGCACGCCTGGCTGCTGGCCGTGCCCGATCGAGCCGGTGGAGAAGAGGCGCTCCTCGACGTCCGCGCGCCGGTGGCGATGCTGATCTCGAGCACTGGAAGCGTGGCCGGGGAGCCGGGCAACGGCTGCTACGTCTACCTCTGCGTCGACGTCGGATACCAGCCCCCGGCGGCGTCACTGGAGGCGCTGCCGGCGGCCGTCGGCGAGACGCTCTCGCTGGCCCTGGACGACGGCTCGGCCATGATCGGTTGGGCTGGCACCCTCACCCCGGTCGCTGACACCATCACCCCGGTCGCGGGTGGCGGTGTCGAGGCCCGCACGACCGAGGCCGGCCCTTTGCTCCCGCCGACACCGGTCGCTGAGCTGGCCGGCCTGGAGCCGACGGCCGCGGGCGAGTGGCTGCTACAGGTCCGCGCCGACCTCGACCGCGAACGCGGTTGGCAGTGGTTCGTGTACCGACTCGTGGCCGAATAGGCACCGGCTCGTGGCCGAGCCGGCCACCGATGGGGTCGCTGCGGCTAGGCGCCAGCCGGCTCGGCGACCTCCTCACCTGCTGCGGGGAAGAACGATGTCTGACGATCTTCGGGCAGCATCACGCCCAGGATCTCCTGCAGGGCTGCGACGTGCGCGCAGGTCCGGGCAGATTCGAAGTAGTGGCAATTGCACTGCCAGCCATCGGCTTCAAGGGTGACTCGATGGGCGTCGTTGTCTCCTGCGAAGGTGACGCTCAGCCGCTCCACGGTGATGCGGTCACGCTCACGCGCGTAGCGGTGCGCCTTCTCGATCTTGCCGATGACGCTGGAGTGCATCGCTCCCGAACCTCCTGGCCCGCCGCCGTCCGCTTCGGCGAGCCTGCTCAGCGACGCCGCGCCAGGCCATCCGGGGCCCGCTTGACCGGACGTCGATCCCTGCTGCCTAGACTAGCGAGTCTGCCAAGAGGCGACAGGGGCCGAAGGTCTACTCCGACCCGGCCTGATCGGCCAAGGCCAGCTGCTCCTTGATATGGGCGATGGCGTCGATGGGCGACGGATCCACGCCGTACATGAAGGCGAGATAGACGCTGGCGTAGTCGCCCATGACGATGGCGCCAATGGCCTGTCCCAGCTTGCCCTCACCGGAGGCCTCCACCACGGTATGCCAGACGTGGACGCTCCCGACCAGATCGGCGGTCAGCTTCGCCCGCAGCGCGTTGCGCGGATGCTCGAGCGCGCCGCTGAGAACGACCACGGCCAGGTGGTCGCGCAGTGACTCGGGCTGCTCGAACCCGACGACGGTGTTGTGCGTCGCCTCGGGCAGCTCCTCGAAGGCAGCCGTAGCCTTGCTGTTCTCGTTGAGCTGCGTCTTCCAGCGGCGTGCCACCGGCGCCAGGAAGCCGGAGCCGGCGACCAGCACGCAGCGATCGAGCAGCGACCACGCCAGCTGCTTGGCCGGGTTGTCCGCGGTCGGCACAGCCGGTGCGCATCTGGCGGCCATCGCCGTGCCGGAGGCGATGCCAGCCTCGATCTCGGCTTCGTCCAGCTCCAGCACTCCAGCCTGCTGCAGGACGCCGGCCACGATGGCCAGCGACCAACCGAGCGACGAGCGGGGTGAGCCGCGTCGGGGAAAGGTCGCCAGCGGCAACCGAGCCGCCTGGGCGACATTCCGCATGGCCCCGCCGCTGCTGACCACGACCACCGGGCAACGCCGTTCCAGGGCCGTCGTCAGGGCGCTCAACGTCTCCTCGGTGTCGCCACTCCTGGAGCTGGCGATGACGAGCGTGTCGGTATCGACCCAGGCCGGCAGGTCGTAGCCACGCACGACCTCCATGGGCACGCTGATGCGGTCGGACCAGATGCCCCTGACGAGGTCGCCGCCGATGGCAGAGCCACCCATGCCAAGGAGTGCCACGGCCCTGGGCCGTCCCCAGGGCAGCTCCAGCTCGCGCGAGATGCGCCAGCCTTCGCCGAGCTGCGTGGAGAAATCGGCGACATGGCCGAGCATACCCTCCGGATCCGCGCGCGCCATGGCAGCCGTGTCGTCGAGGATGTTGGGGTCGTTGCGCTGCTCCATCGGTCGGGCGAGCCCTCCTATCCGTTGACCATGTGGTCACCCTCGGCCAGGAGGGCGTCGCGCAGCTCCGCGCTGCTGGCTTCGGCGTAGACCCGCACCAGCGGCTCGGTGCCGCTGAAGCGCACCAGCAACCAGGAGCCGTCGTCGACCCAGAACTTGAAGCCATCACCAGTGTCGAGTGGCCTGCTGCGCGCCACCGCGCGACCGGCCAGCGATGCGGGCGCATGCTCGCGGAGCTCCAGCAGCAGGCGCGCCTTCAGTGCCGGGTACGCATCACGGTCGGCATGGACATCGCTGCGCAGGTAGTACGAGGCACCGGCCAACGCGTGCAGGTGCTCCACCGCCTGCGACACCGTCGTTCTGCCGGCGTCGCGCTCGTGCACGAAGTGGTCCAGCAGCAGCAGATCGGCATAGATGCCGTCGCGCTCGGGCAGGTGCATGCCGAACCCGTAGCCGCCCGATTCCTCGCCACCCATCATGGCCCCGGTCTCGATCATCCTGGGGCCGACGTACTTGAAGCCGACGGGTGTCTCGTAGACTTCGACGCCGTAACGCTCGCCGAGACGGAAGGCCATCGACGTCTCGTTGACGGTGGTGACCACCGGTGCGTGCTGGCCGCGGTGCTCGAGAAGGTAGTACATGAGCAAGCCGTAGCACTGCAGCTGGTGGATGAAGACGCCCTTCTCGTCGACGGCGCCAGCACGGTCGGCGTCGCCGTCGAGCAGCAAGCCCAGGTCATAGCCGCCGTCACGAACGCGAGCCAGGGCCTCATCGACGTGGGGGCGGATGGGCTCGGGATTGACACCGCCGAACCAGGGGTTGCGCTCGCTGTGCAGCTCATCCACGACGATCCTGCCGCCCGCCAGCAGGCGGCTGATCCAGCCGGCACCGGAGCCATACAGCGGATCGACCAGCACGCGCATGTCGGTGGCGCGCAGGCGGTCGAGGTCCAGCGTACGGCGCACGAAGGCCTCGTAGCCAGGATATGGATCGAAGCGTTCCACGTGGCCATCGGCCTCAGCCTGCTCGAACGCGCGTCGCGGGGGAGTCTCAGCCGCGCGCGCGGCGATCACCGCCTCTACCTTGTGGAGGATGCCCGGCTCGGCTGCGGCACCGGTGGATGACTTGATCTTGAAGCCGTTGTCGGTCCAGGGGTTGTGCGAAGCGGTGATCATCACCGCGCAGGCAGACCCGCGTTCCACGACCTCGTAGGACGTCATCTGGGTGGGGATGGCCTCAGTCGCGAACAGGACCGGGATGTCGTGGGCCAGCAGGACCTCGGCGGCGGCGACGGCGAAGTACTCGCTGGCGAAGCGGCGGTCATAGCCGACGACCACGCCCTGGGCGCTGGTGCCCTGCTCGATGACCCACTCGGCCACGCCCTGGGCACAGCGACGGACGTTCTCGTAGGTGTAGTCGTCGCCGATCCTGGCGCGCCAGCCATCGGTCCCGAAGACGATGGGGGGCACGGCGGGCGGTAGATGGGACACGGGCAGCAGGCCTCCTCTCGCCTCCTCGAATGCGCATCCCGTGGGCGTGGGCGGAACGCGCCCGAATGGTACCGCGAGCCATCGCTAGACTTGGCCGCAGCACACGAAGGACAGGAAGGGAGCAGGTGGCGGGCACGGATCACGACGCGACGACACCGGCCGCGGCCACGCCTGCCGGCGAGACGGCGCGACCCATCTTCGTCATCGGCTCGCCGCGCTCCGGCACCACGCTGCTGCGCCTCATCCTGGATTCCCACCCGCGCATCTCCTGCGGCGAGGAGACCCACTTCCTGCGGGACCTCGAGGCCATCGTGGGGCGCAACTGGGATCTCGTCTCCACCTACGGGCTCGACCGTGCCTGGTGGCTGGCGCACATCCGCGCTCTCTACGGCGACTTCCAGGTGGAGGTGCTGGCTCGCTCGGGCAAGGCTCGCTGGGCCGAGAAGGATCCCACCTACACGCTCCACCTGGGGTTCATCGAGGAGCTCTTCCCCGACGCGCTGTACGTGCATCTGCTACGCGACGGACACGACGTGGTGGCCAGCTTCCGCGACCGCTGGGGCTACCTGTCGGCCACGCGGGCGGCGCGGAGTGAATGGGCACGCTACGTGCGGGCAGCGCGCGCACTCGAGAAGCGCCTGCCGGCAGCGCGCTTCCTCGAGCTGCGCTACGAGGACCTGGTACGCCAGCCCGAGGCCGAGGGGCGTCGCCTCTTCGACTTCCTCGGCGAGGCGTGGCACCCGGCGGTGCTCGAGCTCGATCCGACCGCCCACCGCGCCACCGATCGATACCAGTGGTTCACGGCGCAGCGACGCGAGGCCGGCGGCGACGCGGCCACCATCTACCGATCGCGCGTGGGCACCGGCGGCGATTCGCTCGACCCGTTCCTGCGAACGATGCTGCGGAGGCTGCACGGGACGTTGCTCGATGAACTGGGCTACCTCGACCGAGACGGCAGCACATGACGTCCGCGCGGCGGCTGCGGGTCGGCTTCCTGCACGTCGGCCGCCAGCACAGTGGCCTGCGCCGGTATGGCAGCATCCTCGCCGCCGAGGCGGCGACGCGGCCGCAGCTCGAGGTCATCGACAGCGATGCAGGCGACCGCGGAGCCGGATGGACCGAACTGCGCCGGGCCGCACGGCGGCTGCGTGACTGCGAGGTGGTGCACCTGCAGTGGAAGCTGGCCGACTGGGACCCGCGCGTGGGTGGCATCCCGCGCATGGAGGTGGTGCTGCAGACGCTGCGACGCCCGATCGTGGTCACGCTGCACGACGTCTTCGAGCGCGAGGGTCTGTGGCAACGGACCTTCTCCCCCGGCGCGGTCGGCCTGCGCCGCCTGGGCCACGCTGCCAGCAGCCTCGTGGTCCACTCCGAGGAAGAGCGCCGGCGGCTGGATGGACTGGTGCCCGCCCACAAGGTCGAGGTGGTGCCACACTTCGTCGAGGTGCGCGCTCCCCTGCCCGACCGGGCCGCCGCGCGCGAGGCACTTGGCCTCGCCGGCTGCCGTGTGATCACCCTGCTGGGCTATCTGACCAAGCGGCGCGGCCACCGGCTGGTCATCGATGCGCTGCGAGACCTGCCCGCTGACGTGGTCGCGCTCTTCGTCGGTTCGGTCATCGAAGGCCGCGATCACGTGGCCCGGACGCTGCAGGAGCATGCCGCCGAGACAGGCGTAGCGGGCCGTGTCCGCTTCATGGGCTATGTGCCCGACGACCAGCTGGAGCAGGTGCTGGCTGCCACCGACGTGGCCCTCTGCCCCTTCGAGCGCATGTCCGCGTCCGGTGCGCTGGCCACGTGGCTCTCCGCCGGGCGGCCCATCGTGGCCTCCGACCTGGGGCCGTTCCGTGAGCTCGAGGCCATGCAGCCGGGCGCGCTGCACCTGTTCCGGCCCTTCGAGGCGACGGCGCTGGCCGGGCGCGTCCGTGCCACGCTGGAGATCGCCACGGAGGACGCCGACCCCGCGGTGTCGGCGCTGGCGCGTCGCCTGGCCACGCCGCGGATCGTCGAGCGCTACATGGGTCTCTATCGCTCGGCCGCCAGCCGCTGACGGGCGACCTACAGGCCTGCGACGCTAGAGCAGGTCCTCGCGGCCCTCGGCCTTCAGCCGGTCGACTACCTTCTTGACGTCCTGCGCCGCCGCTGCAGAGCTGACCAGGAGAGCGTCGGGCGTGTCCACCACCACGATGTCGTCGAGGCCGACGATGGCCACGAGGCGACCACCAGCGGCGTGCACGAGCACGTTCCGGCCATCCACGTCGATGACGTGAGCCGGGGGCTCCTCGGAGAGGACCGGAGCGCCGTCGCGCCCGCGCAGGTCGCGCAGCGCCGACCACGAGCCCAGGTCGCTCCAACCGACCGACGCCGGCACCACCGCCACCCGTCCGTCGAGCGAGGCCGGCTCGAGCAGCGCGTAGTCGATCGACGTGGCCCGCAAGCCACCGTACAGATGGGCGATGCCGGCACCGGGCCACCCCGCCTCGTCGTCCCTGGCAACGGCCACCAGCCAGTCACGCACAGGCTCGCTGATATCGGGTGCGTACCGCGCCAGCCCCTCGACGACGGTGGCGCGGCGCCAGACGAAGATCCCGGCATTCCAGTACGCCGCTCGCGACGCCATGAGCTCACGGGCACGTGCCGGCGTCGGCTTCTCCTCGAAGCGTTCGACGCGGTAGGTGGCGCAGCCGGCATGGACCGTCGGCTCCCCACCGGCGATGACGTAGCCGTAGCCGGTCGACGGCTCGGTCGGCTCCACGCCCAGGGTGACCATGTCGCCGGCGCGTGCTCGCTCGACGGCGGCGA
This sequence comes from Anaerolineae bacterium, assembly GCA_035464455.1. Taxonomy (GTDB): domain Bacteria; phylum Chloroflexota; class Limnocylindria; order Limnocylindrales; family CSP1-4; genus JAFMJV01. Next base: position 6,971 of record DATHSE010000069.1, read on the forward strand.
ACAGCGCGTCCCGATAGCCATCCTCGTCGCCGATGGCCTGGTCGGCCGGCAGGACCACCATCACGTCATCACCCGGCCGCTCCACCGCATGTGCCATCAGCGCCACTGCGGCCGCCGTGTTGCGGCCCATGGGCTCGCCGATGATGTTGGCGGCGGGCACGGTGGGCAGCAGCCTGCGCACCAGGTCGGCGTGGCGCGCCTCGGTCACGACGTACACGTCGCGCGGCTCGATGAGGGGTGCCAGCCGGCTGACGGTCGCCTCCAGGAGGCAGCGTCCCCCTTCGAGCAGCGGCAGGAACGGTTTCGGCCGGCGGGCGCGGCTGAGCGGCCAGAGCCGGGTCCCGCCCCCACCGGCCATGATGACTGCGTACATGCCGACGATTGTGCATGAGCCGGGCTATCATCGGCCGGCATCCCCGCACCAGAGGCAGGAAGACGACGAGCGTGACCGACAGCGTGACCGAGGAACCGACGACGACCGAGCCGGCGACCGAGACGCCCGAGTCGCGCCCACCGCGGGGCCTGGATCCCAGCCTCCCACCCGACGTGAACCCCGAGCCGTTGCCCATCGGCATCGCAGACATGTGGCGCATCGCTCGCAAGACCTACCGCGCCGAGCGACGCTACTACCTCAAGCTCGACCGCCACCGGCCCATGACCAGCGGCCGACTCATCAGCTCCATCCGGCCCAAGCTGGAGCGACCCGTGTTCATCATCGGCGCCGCCCGCTCCGGTACCACCTTCCTGGGCGACTGCATCGGCCGCATCCCCGAGATCACCTACCACCACGAGCCGCCCGCCACCAAGGCTGCCGGGCGCTACGTCTACGAGGGCCTGTGGGGGCATCGCCGATCGCGCTGGTTCTACCGCCTCGTGTACGCCTGGATGGTGCGCGTCGAACGCGATGGCGACCTGCGCTTCTCCGAGAAGACGCCCACCAACATCTTCCTCATCCCCTTCCTCTCGAGGGCCTTCCCCGACTCGCAGTTCATCCACATCATCCGTGACGGCCGCGACGCCGCCAGCTCGCACATGCACAAGCCCTGGCTGCGGGCCGAGGACGCCTGGTCGGGCGAGCGGGAGCCGGGTGGCTACCTGCACGGACCGTGGCCCAAGTTCTGGGTCGAACCTGAGCGCCGCGAGGAGTTCATCCGGACCTCGGATGCGCGCCGCATGGCCTGGGCCTGGCGTCGCTACACGGAGACCGGCCTGAAGGAGGGCACGCCGCTGGGGCCCGAGCGCTATCACGAGCTGCGCTACGAGGATCTGGTGCGCCGACCCATCGACGAGGGCGAGCGGATCCTCGACTTCCTCGGCATCGACCGCAAGCAATCGCGCGACACCTTCATCTCGGCCACGATGCGCGCCGACGATTCCTCGGTGGGCACATGGCGCAACACGTTCTACCCATCCGAGCTGGCTGAGATCGACGCCGAGGCCGGCGACCTGCTGCGGCAGCTCGGCTACGACGACTGATCGAGCGGCGGGCGTGGTAGCGGAGCTACGGAACCTCGGGTTCCTGCACCTGGGCCGCACCGAGAGCGGTGTGCGTCGCTATGGCCAGCTCATCGCAGACGAAGCTCGCACTCGCGACGACCTCACCATCACCGAGGCAGAGGCGGGACGGGTGGACGAGTCGTCGAGGCAGCTGACGCAGGTGGCCGCCGAGCTGGCCGGGTGCGACGTCCTGGTGATGCAGTGGAACCGGCGCGGCTGGGGCAAGCATGGCCGCTCCCTGGCGCGACTGATGCGCTTCCGGCGCGCCTACGCTGGCGCGCTGGTGGTCACGCTCCACGACGTCTTCGCTCGCGAGGGCTTGCGCCAGCGGCTCCTGCAGCCCGACGTCTGGAGCCTGCGTTGGCTTGGCCGCACCGCCGAGCGCGTGGTGGTGCACTCGCAGATCGAGGTCGAGCGACTGCGCGGCATCATCCCCATGGAGAAGCTGCGCGTGGTGCCCCACTTCGTCGAGCGTCGTGAGCTGGCGCTGACGCCCGCTGCGGCTCGCGCCAAGCTGGGCCTATCCGACCGCCGCGTGGTGACGCTGCTCGGCTTCGTCTACGGCCGCAAGGGCCACCGCTACGCCGTCGAGGCGGTACCCTTCATGCCGGATGACGCGGTCATGGTGTACGCGGGGGGGCCTGTGGCCGGCCGCTCGTACGTCTACGACCTGGCGCTGTCGAAGGCGCAGGAGCTGGGCCTGGGCGATCGATTCCGCATCACCGGCTACCTGAGCGACGAGGAGCTGGCGACCTGGATCGCCGCCACGCACCTGGCCATCCTCCCCTTCACCGACCTCTCGGCTTCGGGCTCCCTCTCGTCCTGGATCTCCGCCGGCAAGCCCATGCTGGTCTCCGACCTGCCCGGCTTCCGCGAGTACGGACGCCGCGTGCCCGGTGCGCTCAACTTCTTCGGCCCCACCGAGCCCTGGCCGCTGGGCGCCGCCATCAGCGAGCTGCTGGCGCGGCCGCTGCGCGATCCGGACCCGAGCGTGCTGCAGCTGGCGCGTGAGCTGAGCATGGAGCGGACGGTCGATCGCTATCTCGACGTCGCTCGCGAGGCGCTGGCCTCCCGTCCTGGCTAGCCGCGCCTACCTGACGCCGGCGTCGGCGGCCAGCAGGTCCGCCTTGTCGGTGCGCTCCCAGGGCAGGTCGAGATCCTCCCTGCCGAAGTGGCCGTAGGCCGCCGTCTGCTGGTAGATCGGCTGCCACAGGTCGAGGGCGCTGATGATGCCCCCAGGCCGAAGGTCGAAATGCCGCTCGATGAGCTGCAGGATCTCGGCGTCGGAGATGATGCCGGTTCCGAACGACTGGACCGAGATCGAGACCGGCTCGGCGATGCCGATGCCGTAGGCGAGCTCGACCTCGAAACGGTCGGCGAGGCCGGCGGCGACGATGTTCTTGGCCACCCAACGCGCGGCATAGGCCGCCGAGCGATCGACCTTCGTCGGATCCTTGCCGGAGAAAGCGCCGCCACCGTGGCGGGCCATGCCGCCATAGGTGTCGACGATGATCTTGCGACCGGTCAACCCGGCGTCGCCCATCGGCCCACCCAGCACGAAGCGCCCGGTGGGGTTGACGTGCATGACCGGGTCCCGCGGCCGCAGCCCGCTGTCGATGCTGGGCAGGATGACGGCCTCGATGATGTCGTCGTGCAGCTGCTCCGTGCGGACATCGGGATCGTGCTGGCTGGAGACGACGACGGTGCCGACGCGCGCGGGCACACCGCCCTCGTACTCCACGGTGACCTGGGTCTTGCCATCGGGTCGCAGGTAGTGCAGCTGGCCGCTCTTGCGCACCTCTGCCAGCCGGCGCGACATGCGGTGCGCGAGTGCGATCGGCAGCGGCATCAGCTCGGGCGTCTCGCGGCAGGCGAAGCCGAACATCATGCCCTGGTCGCCAGCGCCGAGCTCCTCGCGGTCCACGCCCCGGGCGATGTCGGGCGACTGCTCCTTGACCGAGACCAGCGTGCCGCAGGTCAGGTAGTCGAAGCCGTACTCGGCCTTGGTGTAGCCGATGTCGCGCACGGTGTCGCGCACGATGGACTGGAAGTCGACGTAGGTCTCGGTCGTGATCTCGCCAAGCACGAGGACCAGGCCGGTGGTCGTCGCAGTTTCGCAGGCCACGCGGGCGTGGGGGTCCTCGCCGATGATGGCGTCCAGGATGGCGTCCGAGATCTGGTCGCACATCTTGTCGGGGTGGCCTTCGGTGACCGACTCGGAGGTGAAGAGGTACGTACCAGCGTCGGCGGTGATCGTCATTCGGTCGGGGTCTCCTGTCGCGCGGTCGGCGGAAGCGTAGCAGAGACGGTGGGCCACTCCGGCGAGCGGGCCATCGGGCCCGGCCGTCCGGGACCGGCGGCAGGCGAGTTCAGGACCGATGGCCGTGTCACAGGCGGAGGCGGTCGCCGCATAGTCCGACAGAGATGGCGCACCTTCCCGAGTCGATCGATCCCAAGCTTGCGTCGCAGCTGCTTGCCGAATGGGGCTTTCTCGCCGACCCGGACCTCCCCGATCGGCCCGGACCGGCATATCTGCTGGTGGCCATCCGAGCCAAGCCCACGCTGCGGCATTACGATCCCGAGCTGGTGGAGTACTGGATCACCGGCGACAAGGGCTACGGCGTGCGTGAGACCGTCACCTTCGCCAGTCGCCTGCCTCGCCGCTGCGAGTTCAGCTGGGGTCGGATCACGGTCATCGACCGCAAGGGCGTGGCCAATCGATACCTCACCTTCGGGGGCACGCTGCAGGCGGAGCGCATCGACGGCGAGGTCATCTGCGTCTTCGAGTCGCCCGCGCCACTGTTGCGCCGGGGTGGCCACTCCCAGGGCTGGGATACGGGCGCCCACAACGTGGGTGGCTTCTTCGGGCGGTTTCGCGCGGCTGCCGGCTACGAGCACGAGTTCGAGCGCCAGGCCGCGGCAGCCGACCCCGTGACGCGCTATGCCGCGTTCGTGCACGAGTTCGTCGACCGCTACCGTGCGAGCGAGTACCTGCGTGACCACTACCCGAAGCTGTGGACCATCATGCTCGCCGAGGAGACGCGGCTGCGCCGGCAGCATGCCGAAGCCTGGGTCGCCGGCGGGGAACTGGTCGCGTCTGCCAAGCACGTCGCCGGAGGCGGCGACCTGGCGCAGCTGCTGCGCCCGTTCTGAGCGGAACCGCAGGGCCGGGCACACCCGGATCACGGCCGGCGCCTCGCGGCCACCGGCCATCGATCACACCCGCCAGCGGTCTGGGATCAGGTGCCCTGGTCCCATGAGTTGGTGTACCTGATCTGTTCCTCGGTCATGCCCTCGAGGAAGATGCCGCGTGCCTCCAGCTTGAGGCGCGCGATCTGGGCATCGATCTCGGCCGGCACCACGTGCACCGTGTTGCCGAGTGACGCGTGGTTGCCGGCCACGAACTCGACGGACAGCGCCTGGCCGGCAAAGCTCATGTCCATCACCGCCGCAGGGTGGCCTTCGGCGGCACCGAGGTTCACCAGCCGGCCTTCCGCAAGCAGGTACAGCTTCTTCTTGCCCAGGTCGTACTCGCGTACGTTCTGGCGCACCTCGCGAATGTGGCCTTCGGCCAGCCGTTCTAGGGCCGCCAGTTCCAGCTCGGCATCGAAGTGGCCGCTGTTGGCCAGCATGGCGCCGTCCTGCATGACCCGGAAGTGCTCCTCGCGGAAGACGTTGATGTTGCCGGTGG
>DATHSE010000070.1:0-16151 GCA_035464455.1 Anaerolineae bacterium
CGGCGCCGGTGCAGGAGCCGCCGCCGGTGGCTCCTGCCGTGGCTTGCCCAATCCGGCCAGCGGGGTCGCCAGCTTCGGCGTGGGCGAGCCGCCGGCCTCCTTGCGGGGGTCGGGCAGGTCAGCGAACATGGCCTCGAACTCGTCGGCCTCGATGGTATCCTTGGCAACCAGCGCCTCAGCCAACTGGGTGAGGCGGTCCTGGTGCGCGGTCAGCACCTCGGTGGCGCGCTCGTAGCCCCGTTCGATGATGGCGCGCACCTCGTCGTCGATCTTCTTGGCCACGTCGTCGGAGTAGTTGCGCTGCTCCCCGATCTCGCGGCCCAGGAAGACCATCTCGTCGCGCTTGCCGAAGGCCAGCGGACCGAGCTTCTCGCTCATGCCGAACTCAGTCACCATGCGACGAGCCAGCGTGGTGGCCTTCTCGATGTCGTTGGAGGCACCGGTGGTGATATCTCCGAACATCAGGCGCTCGGCGACCGTGCCACCGAGCATGCCGGCGATCTTGTCCTCGAACTCGGACTTGGACTGCAGGTAGCGATCCTCGGTCGGCAGGCCCATGGTGTAGCCCAGCGCCATGCCGCGGCTGATGATGCTGACCTTGACCACGGGGTCGCACTTGGGCAGCACCCGCTGCACCATCGCGTGGCCACCCTCGTGGTAGGCGATGATGGCCTTCTCCTCGTCGCTGATGATGCGGCTCTTGCGCTCGGGTCCGGCCACGACGCGTTCCAGCGCCTCGCTGAACTCGGGCGTGCCGATGGTCTTCTTGTTGCGGCGGGCAGCCAGGATGGCGGCTTCGTTGACGAGATTGGCCAGGTCGGCGCCGGAGAACCCGGGCGATTGCTTGGCCACGCTGGGCAGGTCGATCTCCTTGTCCAGTGGCTTGCCCTTGACGTGGACCGTGAGGATCTCCAGGCGACCCTTCATGTCGGGGCGATCGAGGATGACCTGTCGGTCGAAGCGACCGGGGCGCAGCAGCGCCGGGTCGAGCACGTCGGGGCGGTTGGTGGCGGCGACGACGATGACGTTGGTGTTGGTGTCGAAGCCGTCCATCTCGACCAGGATCTGGTTGAGCGTCTGCTCGCGCTCGTCGTGCGAGCCACCCAGGCCGGCGCCGCGCTGGCGACCGACCGCGTCGATCTCGTCGACGAAGACGATGCAGGGGCTGTTGCGTTTGGCCTGGTCGAAGAGGTCGCGCACACGGCTGGCACCGACGCCTACGAACATCTCCACGAACTCGGAGCCGGAGATGCTGAAGAACGGCACTCCGGCCTCGCCGGCCACCGCTCGAGCGAGCAGGGTCTTGCCCGTGCCGGGCGGGCCCACCAGCAACACGCCGCGCGGGATGCGCGCACCCAGCGAGTTGAACTTCTCCGGGTACTTCAGGAACTCGACGACCTCCTGCAGCTCCGTCTTGGCCTCGTCCACGCCGGCCACGTCGCTGAAGGTGACGACGGTCTTGTTGCCCAGGAACATGCGCGCCCGGCTCTTGCCGAAGCTCATGGCCTGGTTGTTGCTGCCCTGCGCCTGGCGGAACATGAACCACAGGAAGACGCCGATGAGCAGGATGGGGAACATCATCGACAACAGCAGGCCGAAGAAGGCGTTGCCGTCGTCAGCCCGTTCCCCCTTGAAGACGACCCGGTCGCAGTCGGTTCCGCGGTCGCAGGCGGCATCGATGTCTGCCTGGACAGAGGTGGTGAACTGCGCCGGCAGCCACGACTCCACCACCTTCGGCTCACCGTTGTCGAGCGTCTCGGTCAGCGTGATCTCCAGCGCCTCACCGCGCGTGAGCACGGAGGCGACCTCACCACGCTCGACGAGGTCAAGGAAGGCGTCGGGCGAGCCGCTGTACGGGATGGACTCCGGCTCGGTGTCGTTGAAGAGGAAGAGGTACAAGAGCGCTGCCGTGCCGACGACCAGCACGAGGGTGACGAGCCCGTTGCGCATGAAGCGACTGTTCAAAGAGAGACCTGCCTCTGGTTGGGGCCGCCCGGATCGCCCGGTCGGGGAAAGCTGATTATAGGGCGGAAGGCTCCAACGCCCATCTCGATGGCATGACAGCGGCGAGTGGAGTCGTCATCACCCGGCAGTCCCGCTCCTCGTGTTTGGGCTACTATGACGCCCGATCGGCGCATGGCTGGGTAGCTCAGCGGCAGAGCAAACGGCTCATAATCGTTAGGTCGGCAGTTCGAATCTGCCCCCAGCCACCACCCCACATCTGCCGCCTTCGCCCTCCGCATGGGGCCGGGGTGCAGAGGGTGCCCGTTCGGGCACGCCCACCACGCACGTTCAGGTCGTGGCACACTCAGCGGGTGAGGAACGCACTGCGAGCGACGCTGCTGAGCCTGGGCGAGGCACTGGCCCCCGACAGCACGCTGCTGCGCATCCGCTTCCGTGCCCGCATCGATCTGCTGCTCACGCTGCTGTTCGCGACGATGGCCCTCGTGCTCAGCATCGGCTACCAGGTACTGCGTCACCTGCCGGCGTCGTGGCGGGAGTCGCTGCTGGGCGACGGCCCATCCAAGGCGTAGCGGCCTGTCCATGACCGGCGGCCCGGAGTGGGAGAGCAGGCCGGCCACAGAGCCGCCGCCGAGCGGCCGCGTGCCCATGCGCGTGGGCACCATCCTCGAGGTCGGCGTGCGCATCCTGCGCCGTCACTGGGCGCTGCTGCTGGGCCTCTCGCTGCTCTTCGCGGGGCCCGGAGCGCTGCTCACGGCCGCCACTGGCATCCGTGTCAACGAGGTCGCCCTCGACGTCTTCCCCGGCATCAGTGAGGGCATCATCGAGGAAGGCATGGTCATCACCGACGATCAGCTCGCGCGCATCACCGGCGCGCTGGTGGGCTATGTCATCGCCGCCCTCGTGGCCGGGGTGCTGGCCAGCATCGGCGCGCTCGGGTTCAGCGCCGTGGTGGCGGCCGACTACCACGGCCGTCGCATCCAGATGGGCGAGGTGCTGCGCATCTGTCTCTCGCGCGCGCCCGCGGCGCTGGCGTTCATGCTGGCCACGAGCCTGGTCGTCATCGGGCTCGTCCTGGGCGGCGTGGTGCTCATCCTGCTGGTGCTCTCGCTGCTGCCGGGCGCCTCGGGTGGGGCAGGTGGCCCGGGTGCCTTCGCAGCCCTGGTCGTGGTCGTGATCATGGTGATCGGCGTGACCTACCTCACCATGCGCTGGGCCCCGGCCTTCCCGGCCATGGTCAACGAGGGCCTCGGGGCGCGAGAAGCGCTCGCCCGCAGCTGGCACCTCAGCGGCGACAACGTCTGGCGCATCTTCTTCATCGTCGCGTTCGGGGCCATCGCCGCTGCGCTCATGGCCACGGTGCTCTCGCAGATCCTGGGTGTCCTCATCCTTGGCCTGCTGGCGCCCGCCCTGGGGCTGGACGAGCTGATCGCTCAGAGCATCGCCCTGGCCGCGGGGACGGTGCTGCTGGCCGCCCTCGTGCCGGTGTTGACGGCCGTGCTCTACTTCGACCTGCGCACGCGTCGCGACTTCCCCGCTGCGAGCCCGCCCTCCCCCTCGCGCTAGGCGCCGAACAGCAGGTTGAGCCAGGCGTCCATGGGCGTGCGCGCCGTGACCGCGTCGACCCCGCCACCGAGGGGCACGATGGGTTCCGGAGTGGGAGCGTTGGCCGGCAGCTGGATGAGTCTCTCGCCCAGGTCTCCGAAGCCGTGGGCGCGAGCTTGCCAGCGAGTGAAGTCATCGGTCTCGTAGAAGGCGATCTCGGCCTCTCCGGCCGTCACCAGCGCCTGGAGCGCCTGGGTCTTCGCGAGCAGCCGTGTCGCCTCGGCCTCGATCTCCGTGGAGCGAGCCAGGGAGCCGCCGAAGACGAGCACGAGCCCGAACACCACGAAGAGGCCGAAGACCGCGGCTGCGGCTCGGCGGCCGTGGAACGGCGCACGGCGTAGGTCGTCCATCAGCTCGAGCCTAGAGAGACGCCGTGGCCGCTGTCAACCGGCGTGTCCCGATCTGCTGACCGCAACTGCCGACCGCAACGCCGGCTGCTAGACTGCAACGACAAACAGAACGGATGGTCGCTTTATGTGAGGTCGTCGCGATGAGACTCCATCAGCCCATGACGGCACTCGAGGCACTGGAGCGGTTCCTCGGCGAGCCAGGCGTGGCACAGGCGCTGGCGGTCCGGCGCGTGTTGCCGGCGCAGGCGCCGACCTTCGCGGCGGTGCCAGAGTGGCTCGACCAGCGCCTGCTGGGAGCCCTCACCAGGCGCGGCATCAGTGCGCTCTACAGCCACCAGCGCGAGGCGCTCGAGGCGCTGCATGATGGCCTGGACATCGCCATCGTCACACCCACCGCATCGGGCAAGTCGCTCTGCTACAACCTGCCGGTGCTGCAGGAGATCAGCCTCGACCCTGCCGCGCGCGCGCTCTACCTCTTCCCCACCAAGGCCCTCAGCCAGGACCAGCTGGCCGAGCTGCGCGACCTGGCCGCGCTGGCGGAGATGGGACTCTCGGCAGCGGTCTACGACGGCGACACACCAGCGGCCATCCGGGCCAACGTGCGCGAAGCCGGCCAGGTGGTGCTGACCAACCCGGACATGCTCAGCACCGCGGTGCTGCCGCACCACACCAAGTGGTTCCAGCTGTTCGAGCAGTTGCGCTTCATCGTCATCGATGAGGCACACACCTACCGCGGCATCTTCGGCAGCCACGTCGCCAACGTGCTGCGGCGGCTGCTGCGGATCTGCGCCCACTACGGCTCGGAGCCACGCATCATCTGCTCCTCCGCCACCATCGGCAATCCCGGCGAGCTGGCGGCGACGCTGACCGGGCGTCGCTTCCACGTCATCGACAGGAGCGGTGCGCCGCGGGGCGAACGGCACGTGGTGATCCTGGATCCGCCGCCGCTCGATGCACGCACCGGCGTCCGGCCGGGGCCGCACTGGCTCGCGTACCGCGCCGCCCTCTCCTTCCTGCGAGCGGGCCGCCAGACCATCGTCTTCGGGCGAGCGCGCGTGGCGGTAGAGCTGATGCTCTCGGCCCTGCGCGAAGCCATGCGTGAGGGCCGGGGACCCATCGAGCGCATCCGGGGCTACCGCAGCGGCTACCTGCCCAGCGAGCGGCGGGCCATCGAATCGGGCCTGCGTAGCGGCGAGGTGCTGGGCGTCGTCTCGACCAACGCGCTCGAGCTGGGCATCGACATCGGCGCGCTGGACGCATCTATCCTGGCCGGTTATCCCGGCACCATCGCTGCCACCTGGCAGCAGATGGGTCGCTCGGGGCGGCGACAGGAGACCAGCGTCTCCATCCTCGTGGCCGGTGCCGGCGCACTCGACCGCTACGTGGCCACCCACCCCCAGTACCTCTTCGAGGCCACGCCGGAGGAGGCGCGCCTGGACCCGGAGAACGTGCACGTCCTGCTGGCCCACCTGCGGGCAGCAGCCTTCGAGCTCCCGTTCGCTCCCGGCGAGCACTTCGGCGCGGCACCAGCCGATGACTTGCTGGCGTTCCTGGGCGAGGAAGGCCACGTGCGCCAGGCGGACGATCGGCGGTGGTACTGGGCGAGCGATAACTTCCCGGCCTCCGAGATCAACCTGCGACTGGGTGCGCCGGAGAACGTGCTCATCATCGACACCGGACCCGAGCGGCCGCGGGTGCTCGGGGAGGTGGACCTCTTCGCCGCCCGCGTGCTGGTGCACGAGAAGGCCATCTACCTCCACGACTCGCAGCAGTACCACGTGGACACGCTCGACTGGGAGGAGCGCAAGGCCCTGGTGCGGCCGGTCGACACCGACTACTACACGCAGGCGGAGCTGGCCGTGACGCTCAAGCCGCTGGAGGTCTTCGCGCGGGCCGAGCGCGCTGCCGGCAGCCGCCAGCACGGCGAGGTGATGATCAGCAGCATCGCCACCATCTTCAAGAAGCTCAAGCTGGACACGCACGAGAACGTGGGCTGGGGGCAGATCCACCTGCCGGAGATGGAGCTGCACACGACCGCCTGGTGGCTCGCCCTTGACGACCAGGCCGCGAGCGGCTGGCGGCGTGATGAGCTCGACGCTGCCCTGGTGGGCGCTGGGCGCGCGCTGCAGACGGTCGCCAGCGTGCTGCTCATGGCCGACCCGCACGACCTGGGCATGGTGGCCCAGGTCCGATCGCCGCACGCGGAGCGACCGGTGATCTACCTGTGGGAGGCGGCGCCCGGTGGCGTCGGCATGTCGGCGCGCCTGTTCGACCGCACCGACGAGCTGGTCAGCGGAGCGCTCGACCTGGTCGCCCATTGCGACTGCGAGGTCGGCTGTCCAGCGTGCGTGGGGCCACGCGGTGAGAGCCGCCTGGATGGACGCGCGCTCGCCACGCGGCTGCTGCGCCTGCTCGACGCGGCGGTGGCGCCGGCCGGTGGGCTGGGCGCAGTGGCAGCGGCGTGACGACCGAGCTGGCACAGCACCTGCTGATGCTGCCGGGCATGGACGGCCTGGGTGTCGATACGGTGCGGCGGAGCCGCCTCGAACGGCTGCGTGAGGCACGGGTCCGCGATGCCGCGGAGGTCCGCCGGCCGGCCATCCCGGCGCCGCGCGTCGGTCGGGCAGCGGCGCTGGCGGCAGCTGTCGGCGGGGTGGTGCAGCAGACGTCGCAGCGGCCCATCGTGGTCGTGGAATGGCGCGAGCGGATCGAGCGCGACCTCGCCGGACTGGCGTGGCTGCCGGAGCCCGTCGATCCGGCTCGCCCCTTCGTGCTCATCGACACAGAGACGACCGGCCTTGGCAGCGGCACGGGCACGTTGCCGTTCCTGGTCGGGCTCGGCAGCTGGGAGGACGACGTCTTCGTGACGCGGCAGCTGCTGCTACCGGAGCAGTCAGACGAGGCCGGCTACCTGGATGCGCTCGAGGCGCTCATCCCGGCGGAGGCCTGTCTCGTGTCCTACAACGGCCGGTCGTTCGACTGGCCGCTGCTGGTGACGCGCTATCGGCTGCACGGCCGTCGTCCGCCGGCCTTCGGCGAGCACCTGGACCTGTTGCCGCTGGCACGAGCCATCTGGCGGCATCGCCTGCCCGACGCGCGCCTGGCCAGCGTGGAGACTGGCATCTGCGGCGTGCGCCGCGATCACGACCTTCCGGGCAGCCTGGTGCCGGCTCGCTATCTTGACTACCTGCGCTCCGGCCACGGTGCGCTCCTGCGCGTGGTCCTCGAGCACAACCGGCAGGACGTGGTCTCGATGGCGCTGCTGCTGCGGGTGCTGGCACAAGAGCTGGCACCGGTGGGCCGGACCGGGTGGTCCTCGCCAGGGGTCCACCCGGGCGACCTGGGAGGGCTCGGCCGCGCCTACGCGCGGAAGCGCCGTCATCAGGAGGCACTGGCCTGTTTCGATGCCGCCATGGAGCGACTCTCGGGGCCCTCGGAGGCACAGCGCTATGAGCATATCGCCATGGACCGCGCCCGGGCCCTGACCCGCCTGGGCCTGCGGCAGGAGGCCGAGGGCGCGTGGCAGGCCATCGCCCTCGAGGGTGGCCGCCGGGCTGCCTGGGCATGGCTGCACGTCGCCAAGCACCGCGAGCACGACGGGGCGGATCCGCGAGCGGCGTTGCAGGCAGCCGACCGCGCCCGAGCGCTGGCTGAGCGAAGCCGCCTGTTCGGGCAGCGCGATCGGCACGTCGAACGCGACCTCGCGCGCCGGCTTCCCCGCCTGCGTCGCAAGCTGGCCGCGACGCCTGGCTGACACGCTCCTGCGCACATGCGCTAGTGTCGCGGCCCATGGATGACGCGGAGCCAGCGGGCGCGACACCGGGCGGCGCGACGATCGAGTTCGAGCGCGTCAGCAAGCACTACGATGCGGCGGCCATGCGGCGGGGTGCCGGGGGAGCGGTGGAGGACCTCTCGCTGACCGTTCCGGCGGGACGCATCTGCGTGCTCGTGGGCCCGTCGGGCTGCGGCAAGACCACCACCCTGAAGATGGTCAACCGCCTCATCGAGCCGAGCTCGGGACGGATCCTCATCGACGGTGCCGACATCGCCGACGCCGACGTGACCGCGCTGCGGCGGGGCATCGGCTACGTCATCCAGCAGGTCGGCCTGTTCCCACACCAGACGATCGCCCAGAACGTGGGTACCGTGCCGCGCCTGCTGGGCTGGGACAAGAGCCGCCAGGAACGGCGCTCAGCCGAGCTGCTCGCGCTCGTGGGTCTCGAGCCCGGGAGGTACGCCGACCGCTACCCCAGCCAGCTCTCCGGCGGCGAACGCCAGCGCGTGGGCGTCGCCCGTGCACTGGCCGCCGATCCACCGGTCATGCTGATGGACGAGCCCTTTGGCGCCGTCGACCCCATCGTGCGCGAGCGCCTGCAGAACGAGTTCCTGCGCCTGCAGGAGGACCTGGCCAAGACCATCCTCTTCGTCACCCACGACATCGACGAGGCCATCAAGATGGGCGACCTGGTGGTGGTGATGCAGCAGGGCGGCAGGATCGCCCAGCTGGGAGCGCCGGCGGAGCTGCTGGCCGCACCGGCCTCCGACTACGTCGCACGCTTCGTGGGCGCCGACCGTGGCCTCAAGCGACTGTCGCTCTATCGCGTCGGTGACGTGGTCCTCGAAGAGGCGCCCCTGGTGCGGCAGGACGAGCAGAGCGAGGCCGTGCGGCGGCGAGCGCTCGCCGCCGGCGACAGGTTCGTGCTCATCGTGGACGACCTGGCGCGGCCGCTGGGCTGGGTCGACGTGGAGGATCTGCCCGCGGAGGGCCGTATCAGGGAGGACATGGCCGACCCCATGTCACCCCTGCTCGATCGGCGCGACACGCTCAAGGACGCCACCTCGCGCCTGCTCGATGCAGAGGTCGGAAGCGGTGTGGTGGTCGACCGCGCAGGCCGCGTGCTGGGGTTGCTGACGCTGGCCGCGGTGATGGACTGGATGCGGGACGATCGCTCGCGCGAGGTGCCCGTCGACATCGCCGAGGCCGCGGCCGAGGCCGTGGTGGTCGCGGCCGAGGAGCACGGCGAGGTTCCCGCCGGCCAGCCGTGATCGAGATCCGCTGGGACTGGATCGCTGGCCACCTCGACGACGTCGCCGAGAAGACCTGGCAGCACCTGCAGCTGCTGGTCATCCCCATGCTGGCAGGCTTCGCCATCGCCTTCGCGCTGGCAGTGCTGGCCCTGCGCCGCCCCGGCACCATCGGCCCCGTGACGGCCGTGACGGGGCTGCTCTACACCATCCCCAGCCTGGCTGCCTTCGCCGTGCTCATCCCCATCACCGGCCTGTCGCTGATGACCGCCATCATCCCGCTCACGACCTACACGCTGCTCATCCTGTACGTCAACACCGTCGCCGGCCTGCGCTCGGTGCCGGCAGAGGTGAACGAGGCCGCCGACGCCATGGGCTATACCGCCGGCTCGCGCCTGTGGCACGTGCAGCTGCCGTTGGCGGTGCCCTTGATCATGGCCGGCGTGCGCGTGGCGGCGGTGACGACGATCGGCCTGGTCACCGTCGCCGCCATCATCGGCGGCAATCGCTTCGGCGGACTGGGCCAGTTCATCACCGAGGGCCTGCAGACCGATTTCGACACCAAGATCTACCTCGGCGCCATCGGCTCGGTCATCCTGGCCTTCGTCGTCGACGGCGTGCTCGTGGGCGTCCAGCGACTGCTGACCCCGTGGTCGCGCGCCCGTGGTCGGGAGGGCTAGCGCGTGGAACAGCTCCTGGCGTTCTTCGGCGATGCGGCCAACTGGCAGAACGAGACCGGCATCCCCAACCGGCTGCTGGAGCACATCCTCATCTCGCTGCTGGCGGTGCTGACAGCCTCGCTCGTCGCGCTGCCACTGGGCTTCTACATCGGCCACACCGGCCGCCTGCAGGTGCTGGGCATCAACATCGCCAACATCGGGCGGGCTGTCCCCTCGTACGCGGTGATGGTGATGCTGCTGCCGGTGATGCTGGGACTGGCGCCGGTCCTGGGCTACGACCCGCGACTCGGGCTGCGCTTCCTGCCCATCTTCCTGGCCATGGTGCTGCTCGCTATCCCGCCCATCCTGGTAGCCGCATACGCCGGCCTGCAGGCGGTCGACCGGGACCTCACCGAGTCCTCGCGCGGGATGGGCCTGACCGAGACCCAGATCCTGACCCGGGTCGAGCTGCCGCTGGCGCTGCCAGTGCTGGTCGGTGGCTTCCGCGTGGCGCTGCTGCAGGTCATCGCCACCGCCACCATCGGCGCCTTCCTCGCCGGTGGAGGGTTGGGTCGCTACATCATCGACGGCATCGCGCGCCGTGACGACGGGATGCTGTACGGGGGCGTGGTACTGGTGGCGGTGCTGGCCATCGGCACCGATGTGACCCTCTCCTGGCTGCAGCGTCGGCTGACACCGGCTGGCGTGCGGATGGCGACCGGATCCGCAGCCTCACCTTCGACGGGGCCCATGAGGGCGACCTAGCCGCTCGACCCGCACCTGCGTATCTCCTCGTCGCGAGCGTGCGCAGATGTAACGCCGATGTAAGCCGGCTCATGCCCTGATCGTGGACTGGTGCGCTAGGGTTTGAGGCGACCGCAGTCGCCGGATGAGCGTCCGGTCCGATAAGCCACAAGGGAGGTACCCATGCGGACGTACCGCAGACTCGCCCTCGGGGCGTCGATCCTGGCATCGCTCGCGATCGTCGGGACGGCGGGTGGGGGCGCCATCGTCTCTGCACAGGAGCAACCCACGATCCGTGTCGGTTCGGATGGGTTCTACGAGTCCCAGCTGATGGCCGAGATCTACGCGCAGGCGCTCGAGGCCGAGGGCTTCGGCGTCGATCGCCAGCTGGCCATCGGCGCACGGCCGGCCCGGGTGGAGGCGTTCGAGTCGGGTCAGATCGACCTCGTCCCCGAGTACGTCGGCTCCGGGCTCGGCTTCTACACCGTGGGAGCCGAGATCCCCGGGCTCGCCGCCATCGAGGTGACCGGCGACGGTGAGACCAACCGCGCCAACCTGCAGGCTGCCCTGGACATCGCGGGGGTCGAGGCTACCGTGCTGGCCATCACGGCCGGCGAGGATACCAATGCCGCCGTCGTACGACCCGACACCGCCGAGCAGTTCGGCCTCACCACCATCAGCGACCTCGCCGCCGTCGCCGACCAGGTGTCGTTCGGCCTGCCGCCCGAGTGCGAGGTCAACGCCCTCTGCCGGGGCGCGCTGGAGGACGGCTACGGCATCGCCTGGCCACCGGCTCAGCTGGAGCTGCTGCCGCCATGCGGCGCGGAGATGGCCGGCGCGCTGGAGGGCAACGCCATCGACGTCGCCTGGCTGTGCTCGACACAACCGGCCATCGCCCAGAACGGCTGGGTGGTGCTCGCGGATGACCTCGACACCCAGCCGGCCGAGAACCTCGCCCCGGTCGTGCGCAACGACCTGCTCGAGCAGGTCGAGGGCGGCGCCGACACCCTGGCCGCCATCCTCGATCCCATCTCGGCCGCCATCACGACCGAGGTGCTGACCGAGCTGGGTGTGCGCGTGGCGGTGGACCAGGAGTCCATCGACGACGTCGCCGCCGACTTCCTCGCCAGCCTCGAGGAGTAGCGTTCGCGGTCCAGCGGACCAGGCATGCGACGACGGCCCCCGAGCCTGGCTCCGGGGGCCGTTCTCGTCGGCGCCGATCCGGTGGCTAGATGCCGCGCGCCGCCAGCCACTCGCGGTTGCGCGTGTGCAACGCCAGGAGCGCCTCGGCCGTGTCGGCCGGCTTGAGGAACCGATCCTGCTCGACCGTGACCCAGCCTTCGTAGCCACGCGCCTTGAGCGCCTCGAGGAAGGCGTCGAGCCCGGCCGTGCCATGCCCCAGCTCGCAGAAGACACCGCGGTCCCAGGCCTCCATCAGGCCGCCACCGGAACGGCACACCTGCCGCAGCACGTCGCGGTCGCAGTCCTTGACGTGGACCAGGCGCACGCAGTCGCCATAGTCCTCCAGTAGCCGCAGTGGATCGGCGCCCCCGAAGAGCGCGTGGCCGGTATCGAGGCACATGCCCACCAGCCCGGTGTCGAGCGCGTCGAAGACCTTGTGGATCTCGCCATCGCTCTCGCAGTAGCTGCCGGCGTGGAAGTGAAGCACGGGGTCGAAGCCGCGTTCGCGGCAGATCTCACCGGCGCGGTGCAGGTTGTCGATGAGGATCCCGAAGCGCTCGGCGGACAGGTTCGTCTCCGGGTGCTCGTCGATCTGGCCGGCCCAGCGCATGCGCTCAGGCTCGAGGGAAGCATCGGCCAGCACCGCCTTGGGCATCACCTCGTCAGGCCGTCCGTCTGCCAGCAGGTCCAGCACGCCGCGCATCCAGGCCAGGTCCTCGTCGATATGCTCGGCGCGACTGAAGCGCAGGGGCAGGAAGGCGCCCACGAGCGAGAGCCCACGCGAGGCCAGCCGCTCCTTCATGACGGCAGCCTCGCCGAAGTAGCCCGGGGGGCCCAGCTCGGTGCCGGCATAGCCGGCCGCCGCCATCTGGTCGAGCATCTGCTCCGGCGCCAGCTGCAGCGGGTCGCCCTCCGTCTTCTCGAACACACCCCACGACACCGGTGCGGCTGCCACCCTGATGCCGCCGTCCGAACCGTTCATCTGCTCCCCTCCTACGCGTGTCGCTACACGAACGAGCGTTCCCTGGCCAGGTTCTCCTCGTACCTCTTGCGAGCCGCGCGCACGCGCGGGGAGGTCGAGACCTCCGCGATCGGCACGTCCCACCAGCTGTCGTAGTCCGGTACCGCAGGCTCGGGATTGACCTCCACGACGATGACCACGGGGCGCCCGCTGATCTCCTTCGACTTCGCCAGCGCCTCCTCGAGGGCCGCAGGCGAGTCGGCGGACAGCACGCTGGCGCCGAGGCTGGCTGCGTTGGCGGCGAAGTCGATCGGCAGCACCTCACCGGTGAAGCTGCCCGACGCCTGGTCGCGGACGCGGAAATCGTTGAAGGGGTTGTCGCCGCCGCAGGCGCCCGACAGGTTGCGGATGCAGCGGAAGCCGTGGTTGTCGAGCAGCACGATGGTCATGGAGATGCCTTCCTGGTAGGCGGTGGCGATCTCGTTGGCCAGCATCAGGTAGGACCCGTCACCCAGCATCACGTAGACGCGCCGATCGGGCTCGGCCATGGCCACGCCCATGCCGCCGGCGACCTCGTAGCCCATGGTCGAGTAGCCGTACTCCATGTGGTAGCTGTGCGGCCCCGTCGCCCGCCAGGTCTTGTGCAGGTCGCCCGGCAGCCCGCCGGCGGCGGCCACTATGACGCCATCCTCGCCGGCCGCCTCGTTGACCAGCCGGATGACCTCCGGCTGGGACACCTCGCTGTCGGCTGCGAGGTGCAGCACACGTTCGACCTCGTCGTTCCACTCGCGGCGCAGCTGCTCCAGCCGTTCCAGCCGCGCCGGCGAGGCACCCTTGAAGCCTCGCTCATCGAGCGCCGCGTGCAGCTCCTCGAGCGCGACGAGGGCATCGGCAGCCAGCGGGAGCGCGGCGGCCTTGGCAGCGTCCATCTCGGCCGCGTTGATGGCGATGAAGCCGACCTCCGGATGCTGCCACGAGCTCCAGCTCATGGTGGGGAAGTCCGAGAGCCGGGTGCCGATGGCGATGACCAGGTCGGCATCTCGAGCGATGGCGTTGCCGGCACGGCCGCCGGCCGAACCCATCGCGCCCAGGTTGAATGGATGATCCCAGCGCAGGGCACCCTTGCCCGCCTGCGTCTCCACGACGGGGATGCCGAAGCGGGTGGCGAAGGCTGCGAGGGCATCCTCTGCCGCGCTGTAGATGGTTCCGCCACCGCTCACGATCATGGGTCGCTCCGCGGCCATGATGCGATCCGCGGCCCGGGCCAGCAGGGACGCGTCCGGACGCGTCCGCGGGATGATCCAGGTGCGTGGCGCGAGCAGCTCTTCGGGCCAGTCCCACGCCTCTGCCTGGACGTCCTGCGGCAGGGCGAGCGTGACAGCGCCGGTTTCCGACGGCGACGTCAGCACGCGCATGGCCGCCGGCAGGGCATCGATGAGCATCTCCGGCCGCTCGATGCGATCGAAGTAGCGGGACACGGCGCGGAAGCTGTCGTTGACCGACAGGTCGCCAGCCTCCGGTCGCTCCAGCTGCTGCAGCACGGGTCGGACCCGCCGGGTGGCGAAGCGATCACCCGGCAGCAGCAGCACGGGCAAGCGGTTGACGGTGGCATTGGCCGCACCGGTGACCATGTTGGTAGCGCCGGGGCCGATGGAGGAGG
Source organism: Anaerolineae bacterium (assembly GCA_035464455.1). GTDB lineage: Bacteria > Chloroflexota > Limnocylindria > Limnocylindrales > CSP1-4 > JAFMJV01. The sequence continues at coordinate 14,149 of DATHSE010000070.1, forward strand.
TACAGGCGTACGTGCGCAGGCGCCGGCTCTGCTTGGCGAAGGCGGCGGCGGTATGGACCATGGCCTGCTCATTGCGCGTCTGGTAGTAGCGCACGCTGTCCTGGGCAGCCTCCAGGGCCTCGCCCATGCCGGCCACGATGCCGTGGCCGAAGATGCCGAAGACACCCTCGAAGAAGCGCTGACGCTGGCCGTCACGCTCGACATACTGGTTGGCCAGCCAGGCCACGATGGCCTGGGCCACGGTCGTTCGCGGCATACCGCCTCCTCCCCTCCTCTGGTGATGAGCTAGGACTTCACGTCCGGGTTGGGGATCATCAGGTCATCGATGGTGTTCACCAGCTCCCAGTAGGAAGCCACGAACGCGCGCAGGGTGCGCATCGTGGCGCCGTAGCTGGCGAACTCGTCGATGCTGAGCCCATCGGGTTCGTAGGCCTTGACGAACTCGGGCACGCGCTCCACGAGCTCGCTCAGGTATGCCTCCGGGACAGGGTCGTTCCAGCGATCCCGAACCTCGACGGCGGACCCGTTGAACAGCCGCTGCCAGCTGTACGGGATGGTCATGGACACGTCGCCACCGACGAGCTCGGACCAGTGCAGGTGATGGCGATAGGCCGCGGCGAGCAGCCGCGTTCGATACCCACGCTCACGGTAGATGGCTGCGGCGCGCTTGAAGACCGCCACTCCGGCCCAGTCGCCGGCTGCCGGGTCGATGATGATGCCGTCGCGCTCGCACGACTTCTTCACCCAGTCATCGGTGCGGCCGATCATGATGGTGCAGGTCGGCGCCATCCAGGAGGTGTCGTGGCCGGCCGCCTCGCGCTTCGCCAGGGCGCGCTCCATGGCCTCGCCCACGGCCAGCGCCTGCGCCACCGTGAAGGACACGGTGGCGTTGATGGTCATGCCTTCCTCGGTCACTCGCTCCATGGCCTCGATACCGGCAGCCACGGCCGGGAACTTGATCTGGACGTTCGGAGCGAGCGTGTGGAAGTGGCGAGCCTGCTCGACCATCTTGTCCACCGAGCGGTTGAAGGTCGGGTTGATCTGGATCGAGAGGCGGCCCTTCTGGCCATGCGCCGACTGGTAGATCGGCTCCAGCATCTTCCAGCCGCGGATGGCCATCTCCTCGATGACCTGCCAGGTGACCTGCTGGTCGGTCCACGACGGGTTCTGCGCGATGATCTCGCGCACCCTGGGTGCCCAGACGTCGTACTCCTGGCGCATGACCGTGCCCACGATGGTCGGGTTGGAGGTCGCCCCCACGGCCCCATGCTCGATGGCATAGGCCAGCTCGGACTCGTTGCAGCTGTCATTCCAGTACTCGGTCGGGAACTCGCTCGCGGTGCGCTGCAGCGGGGTGGGCGTCGTGGCCATCCAGGGTCTCCTTGTGGTGCTACGCGGGTCGGGGTGTCAGGTGGGCAGGTTGGGATCCCAGTTCATCAGCCAGGCATGGTCGGGGTCGAGGGTGAAATGCCATGCCCGCTCAGGGCCAGCCATCACGTTGAGGTAGTAGGCGTCGTAGCCGGCAGGTGCGCCGAAGGGATGATAGCCCCGCGGGATGAGCAGGACGTCACGATCGGCTGGGGCGAAGGAAGCGTCGAGCGCGCGGTCGGCGGTGTAGACACGCGCGAACCCCCAGCCTTCCGGTCGCTTGAAGCGGTAGTAGTAGAGCTCCTCGAGATAGGCCTCCGTCGGCGGGTCCTCGGTGTCGTGCTTGTGGGGAGGGTAGCTGGACCAGTTGCCCCCCGGCGTGAACACTTCGAACAGGATGAGCCTGCCCGCCTCCGTCGTGGGCGGCAGCAGGTGGTGGATGCGCCGCTCGGTGATGCCGGCCCCACGTGTCTCCACGTACACGTCGGCGGGCTCGAACAGGCGCGTAACGCGCACGTCGGCTGCGGGTGCGTCGGCCACGATCACGCAGGCTGGGCCGTCGGCCTCCACCTCTACCCTGGAGCCCGGCTCGAACAGCAGGACGGGCGGCGGCGGTCCATCGAAGACTTGCGCAC
>DATHSE010000071.1:0-2247 GCA_035464455.1 Anaerolineae bacterium
GACCACGATGGTGCCACCGGGATGCGTCGGCAGTGGCACGATCGCGCCGTCGATCTCACGGCCACCGACGACCAGGCGCAGCACCCGGCCCGTCACCCCAGGCGGTTTCGTCACGCGGATGCGGTAGGTCGTGCCACGGAAGCGGCGCATCATGCTGAAGCCGTCCCAGGCTGCCGGCAGCACCGGATCCACGCGCAGGCCGTCGTGCTCGGGGCGGACGCCCAGGATCCACTGCGTCGCCGCGACATAGTTCCAGGCCGCCGTCCCCGTGAGCCACGAGTTCTTGGCCTCGCCGTGGGTCGGCGCATCGCGGCCGGCGATCATCTGGGCGTACACGTAGGGCTCGCAGCGATGGACATCGCTGATGTCCTCCCGCGCCGAGGGGTTGATGCGCAGGTAGTAGTCGAGCGCACCATCGCCGTTGCCCACCCGTGCCTCGGCGATCATCAGCCACGGATTGGTGTGGCAGAAGATGCCCGCATTCTCCTTGTAGCCGGGCGGATAGGACGAGATCTCACCCAGGTGCAGGTGGTAGCGCGAGAAGGCAGGCTGCAGCAGCACGATGCCATGCGGCGTGGCCAGGCGCTCGCGGACCGACGCCAGCGCCTGCCGGGCTCGACCGTCGTCGAGGCCGATGCCGGCCATGATGGCCATGCCCTGCGGCTCGATGAAGATCTGACCCTCCTCGTTGGCCACCGACCCCACGGGCTTGCCGAAGTAGTCGTAGGCGCGTCGGAACCAGGCACCGTCCCAGCCGTGCTCCTCCATGGCCAGGACCATCGCGGCCTCGGCCGTCTCGCAGCGCCGCCGGACGAGATCGTCGCCCCGTCGCTCGGCGACGGTCCCCATCTCCTGCAGCGCCAGCGTGAAGAGCGCGCCGATGAAGACCGACTCCGCCACACCTCCCGGCCTGTTCTCGGTGGTCTGGAAGGACTCGCCGGGCGTCTGGCTGAAGCAGTTGAGGTTGAGGCAGTCGTTCCAGTCGGCCCGACCGATCAGCGGCAGGCCATGCGGGCCCAGTCGATCGAGGGTGTACCCGATCGCGCGTACGAGGTGCTCGTACAGCGGCGTCTCCGTGCCCGCCTCGTTGTCGTAAGGGACCGCCTCGTCGAGGATGGTGCTGTCGCCGGTCTCGCGCAGGTACGCCGCCACGCCCAGTACCAGCCAGGCAGGGTCGTCATTGAAGCCCGAGCCCACCGCGTCGTTGCCGCGCTTGGTCAGCGGCTGATACTGGTGGTAGGCACCACCGTCCGGGAGCTGCGTGGCGCTGATGTCGAGGATGCGTCCGCGGGCACGCTCCGGGACCATGTGAACGAAGCCGAGCAGGTCCTGGTTGGAGTCGCGGAAGCCCATGCCGCGACCGATTCCGGATTCGAACATCGAAGCGGAGCGCGACAGGTTGAAGGTGACCATGCACTGGTAGGCGTTCCAGGTGTTGACCATGCGGTCGAGGTGCTCATCGGGGGTCGCGACCTGGAGCGAGCCCAGCAGGTCATCCCAGTGCTCCCGCAGCCGGTCGAGCGCCTGCTCGACCACGTCAGGACGAAGGTAGCGCTCGATGGTCGGCCGGACGCTGTCCTTGGCCAGCGTCTGTGAGCCCGGCGGGTCGAACTTCGCGTCGGCCGGGTTCTCTGCGTAGCCCAGCGCGAAGATGACCTCGCGTGTCTCGCCCGCGGCCAGCTCCAGGCGGACGTGGTGCGAGCCCATGGGCTGCCAGCCGTGTGCGATGGAGTCGGTCGCCGCACCCTGCTCGACCGCGATGGGACGGTCCCAGCCGCGGTAGGGACCGAGGAACGCGTCGCGCGCCGTGTCGAAGCCGGCCAGCTTCTCACTACAGGCGAACCAGGCGAAGTGGTCGCGCCGCTCACGGTACTCGGTCTTGTGATAGATGACGCCGCCTTCGACCTCCACCTCGCCGATGGAGTAGTTGCGCTGGAAGTTGGTGGCGTCGTCGAGGGCGTCCCAGAGGTTCCACTCGATGGCGCTGAACAGCGACAGCCGGGCAGGGACGGCTCGTTCGTTGCCCACCCGGACGCGCCAGACCTCGAGCGTCTCGCCCAACGGTACGAAGTACGTCGTCTCGCTGCGGATGCCGGCCGAACGCGAGCCGATGACGGTGTAGCCGAGACCGTGGCGGCAGTGGTAGTCCTCCATCTCGCCGCCCACCGGCTGCCAGCTGGGGCTCCAGTAGACGCCGCTCTCGTCATCGCGGACGTACACGTAGCGGCCGCCGACATCGAGCGGCGC
>DATHSE010000072.1:0-14238 GCA_035464455.1 Anaerolineae bacterium
CAGGGCGAGCGGTCCCAGCCACATCGTCACCGCGGGATCGTGGCCCCCCTGTCGCGGGGCGCGCAGGGCACCACCGAAGGGACCCAGGCTGGCCAGGGCCGCCACGCCCACCGTGGCGGCGCCGGCTACCACCAACGCGCCGGTGACGATGATCGAAGCCTCTTCCATGGCAAGGCCGGATTTCAGGCCTAGCTACTTGGCGGCGAAGCCGATGAGAGGCGGCATGCCGGCCATCGACAGTGCGCCCAGTGCCGCCGCGGCCGCCGTGATGGGCATGATCCGCACAAGCCCGCTGAAGCGATCGAGCTCGCGCGTGCCCATCTCGTGATCGATGATGCCGGTCACGAGGAAGAGCCCGGCCTTGTACAGCGCGTGCGCCAACAGCAGCGCCATGGCCGCGACGTAGGCGGTATCGGAGCCGAGGCCGATGAGCAGCACCATCGTGCCCAGCGCGCCCACCGTGGAATACGCCAGCACCAGCTTGAGGTCGTGCTGGCGCAGCGCCAGGATGCTGCCGATGTGCCTTGTCCATCCGCCGCTGACGGTGAGCACGACCGTCCACAGCTCGGTGCCGCCGAGGACCGGCGTCAAGCGGGCCACCAGGTAGACCCCGGCCGTCACCATGGTGGCCGAATGCAGGTAGGCGCTGACCGGTGTCGGTGCCGCCATGGCATTGGGCAGCCAGAAGTGGAAGGGGAACTGCGCCGACTTGGAGAGCGCGCCCAGCAGGATGAGCACCACGAAGAGGGCGTAGCGAGCGTCGTCGCGGATCGCCTCCCCGGCGATCCCCAGGCCCGAGATGGTGAACGTCTCCGCCGCGAAGCCGAGCAGCACCAGGCCCGCCAGCATCGCGAGCTCCCCGCTGACGGTGACGATAAGCGCCTGCTGGGCCGACAGGCGCGAGTTGCCGATGGTGTGCTCGAACCCGATCAGCAGGTACGAGGTCACGCCGGTCAGCCCCCAGAAGACGACGACCAGCAGCAGGTTGTCGGCCAGTACCAGGCCCAGCATCGAGGCCATGAACGCGAGTGTCAGGGCATGAAAGCGGTCCAGCTCCGGATGGCCATGCAGATACCGCTCGGCATAGAGGATGACGGCCGTCCCGACACCGCTGATCAGCAGCGAGAACAGCAGCGAGAGCCCGTCGAGCGAGAAGGCCAGCGACAGCTGGAGCTGCGGGATCCACTCCGCCTCCCAGCGCATGGCCGTGCCATCGATGACGCCGGCAGCCTGGCTGGCCAGCAGCAGCATCAGCGCGACTGGCAGAGCCACGAAGGCCGCGATGGCATAGCGGCCGAGCAGACGGCGGACGAATGGGACGAGCAGCGCCAGGACGAAGCCTGACGCCACCACGATGGGCAACAGCACGGGCAGACATTATCGCGTGCCGTGGCGAGGAGGGGCTGGCCGTTTCAGGACGGTCGCGTTATCATCCGCCGCCGGACGGGGCATGCCCGTCCAGAAAGGGTGCACATCGCGTGGCGATCATCGAAGCCGAAGGCCTCGTCAAGGTCTACAAGTCCCGCAAGAGCGAGGTGCGGGCGCTCGACGGCCTGGACCTCAGCGTCTCCGAAGGCGCCGTCCTGGGACTGCTCGGGCCCAACGGGGCCGGTAAGACCACCACCGTGCGCATCATCGCCACGCTGCTCCGTCCCGATGCCGGTCGTGCCACGGTCGCGGGCTTCGACGTGGTGAGCCAAGCCCAGCACCTGCGGCACGTGATCGGGCTGTCCGGCCAGTACGCCGCGGTGGATGAGAACCTGACCGGGCGCGAGAACCTGTGGCTCTTCGGCCGCCTCTACCAACTGGACTCGAAGGAGGCACACCGTCGTGCCGGCGAGCTGCTGGAGCGCTTCGACCTGGTCGACGCCGCTGATCGCACCATCAAGACCTACTCGGGCGGCATGCGCCGACGCCTTGACCTGGCTAGTGCCCTCATCGGACGACCACGCCTGCTCATCCTCGACGAACCCACCACGGGCCTGGACCCGCGCAGCCGCCTGAGCATGTGGGAGATCATCCGCGACCTCGTGCGCGAGGGCGCCACGGTGCTGCTGACGACGCAGTACCTCGAGGAAGCCGACGAGCTGGCCGACACCATCGCCGTGGTGGACCGCGGCCGCATCATCGCCGAGGGTACGGCGCGGGAGCTGAAACGGCAGGTGGGCGGCGAGCGCATCGAGGTGCACCTCCACCGCCTCGAGGACATCCCCTTCGTCGAGAGCGTGCTGGCCCGTCACGGCGACGGCGACATCGCCGTGGACGAGTCCACCCGCCAGCTGAGCATCGCCGCCGGTGGCGGCGCTGAACGGCTCTTCGGGGTATTCCGCGAGCTGGACGAGGCGGGCATCGCGGTCGACGACATCGGCATGCGCCGGCCCACGCTCGACGATGTCTTCCTGTCGCTGACCGGCCACGTCGCGGACGCGACCGCGGAGGCTGGCGCCGCCCACCTTGTCCACGCCGAGGACATCGAGAAGGAGACCGCATGAGCAGCACCGTCACGAGCCCGGCCGGCGGCCTGCGCCAGGCGGTCAACGACGGGCTCATCCTCACCTGGCGCTACCTCAAGCGCATCCCGCGCATCCCCGAGCTGGCCATCTTCGCCATCATCCAGTCGATCATGTTCGTGCTGCTGTTCACCATCGTGTTCGGCGGTGCGATCCCACTGCCGGGCGGCGCCACCTACGCCGAGTACCTGATGCCGGGCATCTTCGTGCAGACGCTCACGTTCGCCTCCGCCACGACCGCCATCGGCATGACCGAGGACCTCAACAAAGGCATCATCGATCGCTTCCGCTCGCTGCCCATGGCGCGCTCGGCGGTGCTCTTCGGTCGATCGGTGTCCGACGTCATCTACAACGGCGGGATCCTGATCGTGCTCATGCTCAGTGGCCTGGCCGTCGGCTGGAGCGTCAACGCCGGCGTGGCTCCCTTCGCCGTGGGGGTGCTGCTGATGCTCGCCTACGCCTTCGTCATGTCCTGGGTCGGCGTGTGGCTGGGACTGCGCCTGCCCAGCGTAGAGGTCGCTCAGCAGGTCTCCTTCATCGTCATCCTGCCGCTGACGTTCGTATCCAACGTCTTCGTGCCCATCGGCACCCTGCCGGACTGGCTGCAGCCGTTCGCTGCATGGAACCCAGTCAGCACGCTGACCGCCTCCTTGCGCGAGCTGTGGGGCAATCCCAATCCGTTCCCCTCGAGCGGCCTCCCGGCGGACATGCCCGTCCTCGTCACCCTCGGCTGGTACGTCCTGCTGCTGGCCGTGTTCGCGCCGCTCGGCGTGCGGCGCTACCGCTCCATCAGCCGCTAGCCGGCTCCGTCTGCCGCTCGGCGGCGCCCCACCCACCGTCGACATCACCCCACGGGCAGCCTCATGTAGTGGCAGCCTCATGTAGTTGACGGCACATGTATGCTATTGACATATGGATGCGATCGTCAGACAACCTTCACCCGGCCTCGGCTGGAGCACCCGCGGCCACCACCACAGGGCACACCACGGATCGCGACGGGGACGGTGGGTCGAGCCGTTCGTGCTGCTGCTGGTGGCACAGGGCCCCACCTACGGCTACAAGCTGATCGGCGAGCTCAACGAGCTGGGGGTGGCACCGGAGGGGATCGACGTCGGGATGGTCTATCGAACGCTACGCAGCATGGACGCTGACGGGCTCGTGACCACCGAGTGGGGACCCCAGGCTGACCAGCCCCGCCGCGAGTACCGGCTCACCGACGAGGGCGCCTGCGCGCTCAGGGACTGGATGGAGGTCATGAAGGAGCGCAAACGCCTGATCGAACACTTCCTCGAGCGCGGCCAGAGCATCACACAAGCACAGGGGGAATGACATGAGCTGCTACCACCGCTTCTACCCACATGGCTGTGACTGGCCCTACCCGCCGGTCGACCGCTACGAAGCCTACGGCTACCGTCCGCGCCGCTATCGCGATGACGTGGTCGTCATTCGCGAGGAGGACCTCGAGGACGAGGACGAACGGCCCAGGCGGCGCCGCAATCCCGGCCGTGGTCACGCTTGGCGGGAAGGGCGTGAGGACGTGGCCGAGGAGGTGACCGCGGCATCGCTGCAGTCACGCGCCGACGCGCTGCGCGACGAGCTGCAGCGGATCGAGCGCGATCTCAAGAAGCTCGCGGCGGCGCCCACGGAAGCACCTCGAACCTGAGCGGTAGCCATCAACACGCGGAGAGGACCCCCGGAGCATCCCCCGGGGGTCCCTCCGTATCCGATTACGAGCGGGCCGGGACCATCTTGTCGGCCTGGCCGCGCAATCGCTGCCAGGCCGCCCAGCCCGGGCCGGCGGTGATCCACAGCAGCAGCAGCATGACGATGGCCGAGCTGATGCACCACATGCAGGTGGCGCCGATGACGAAGGGCTCCAGGAACGTCAGGTAGGCCGAGAACAGGGTGCCGCCAAAGGCAGCCGCGGCCAGCAGGACGAGCGCCCAGTCCGAGGCCGCTCCTCTCGCCGCTCGTGACACGATCCACAGGCCGCCGATGATCAGGTAGCCGATCACGCCGAGGACGCCGATGGGGATGCCGAGGAGCTGCGCGTACTCGCTCTGCTGCACCGCGTTGTAGTCGCCGACCGGGCCGCACACCGCCTCACTGCCCGAGGTTTCGATGCTGGCGAGATAGGCCGCCACGCCGATACCGATGAGCACGAGCACGACCACCAGCCACGAGGGGAATGGCGGGAGGGAGCCGCGCACCGCCAGCAGCGGAGCAGCGACAAGACTCAGCACGAGCGCGATGAGCACCACGACGGAGACGCCATTGCCCACCGGGTCGCGGCCGAGCTTGTCCAGCGGCGACTCGTCGGGGCCGGTTGGCAGCACCATGGCCTCACCCGCCGGATCGTCACCATCGGGCTCGACGGGGCCAACGCTGCCGTCCGCCCGGAACGGCGCGATGGCCGCCTCGATACCCGGCGCCGGTGGCCAGGCCACCCCTTCCCCAGCCAGTCCGGCCTCCACGATGCGGGGCAGGTTGTCGGGGATGTCACCTGAGCCCAGGAACCACTCGTCGCCGATGTGGAGCAACGGAACACCAGGGGTCTGCTCGAAGCCCAGGGCCTCGGCATCAGCCACGAACATGGTCTGACCTTCAGGCTGGCTGACGTCGACCATCAACAGCTGCAGGCGGCCGTTGCTCATCAGGTAGAAGGACGGCTCCGCGGGCAGGATGCTCTCGTCGAAGCTGACGACCCACTCGCCGCCGTTGGCCTCGTAGAGCCCGGGCAGGACCTCGGCGATGACGTAGTGGCAGTGACCGCAGGTGGGTGAGAAGTAGAAGATGCCCTGTACCACCGGCCCGTCGGCCGCGGGGATGGCCGTCGGAGCTGGCGGGGCGGTCGCGGCGACCGGCTCGCTGGTGACAGCGCTCGTGGCAGCCGGCTCGGTCGTGCTCTCGTCCTGGGCGGCGGCCGGTATCGTCAGCAGAGCCAGGAGAGCGGCCAGTACCAGGAGCAGCGGCAAGGTCAGTGATCGTCTCATCGTGGCTAGAGAGTACGACCGCCGCCGTTTGGCCGCTGGACGACCGCAGCAGGGCACGCGCCATGACCGTCGGTCGCGCAGCAACCCCTTCAGTCACGGGCTCACCGGGTGGTCCGGCACGGCGACCAGTCTGATCGCTCAGTGCTGGTCGGGACCCATTAGCCGATCAGTGGTGACCCGGCCTCTTCCCCCGAGTCGCCGGGGTACGGCGCGCCGTGCGATCCGCTGCCTGGCTCCACGTCCAGCAGATAGCCGATGCCCTGCAGCGTCTTGATGCGGCCAGGCTCGCCAGCCGGAGCGCCCAGCTTGCGACGCACACGGCTGATCCAGACGCGCAGGTACTGCAGGTCGTCGCGGTACTCGGGGCCCCACACCTTCGTCAAGAGCTCGGTATGCAGCACGACCTTGCCGGCGTTGGCGGCGAGGTGCTGCAGGAGCAGCCACTCGGTGCGGCTGAACTGCACCAGATCGCCGTGGCGGCGCACGATCCGGCGCTCCAGGTCGATCTCGATGTCATCGAAGGCCAGCACGCCGTTGCCGGGAGCAGCACCGGCGGCACGCCGTAGCACGGCTCGGATGCGAGCCGCCAGCTCGTCGGGATGGAACGGCTTGGCGACGTAGTCGTCAGCCCCAAGGTCGAGACCCTGCGCCTTGTCGGCGGTGGAGCCCTTGGCCGTGAGCAGGATGACAGGCACCGGCCTGCGGCCCTGCAGCTCGCGCATGACCTCCATGCCGTCAAGATCGGGCATCACGATGTCGAGCACGATGACATCAGGCCGGTACTCCTCGGCCTTCTGGAGTGCCTCTCTGCCACCCGTGGCGACCACCACCCGGAAGCCGTGGTCGCGCAGGGCGAGTGAAACCAGCTTGGTGATGCGGACCTCGTCGTCGGCGACGAGCACGAGTGGTTCGGTTGACACGCGATACCTCCTGGCTCAGCGGATGATGGGTGCGGACACGGCGCTGCTGCTGGCCCCGTCGTCGGGGCGGTAGTCGTACTCGGGCAGCCAGAAGCCGAACTCGCCGCCCCCGCCGGGACGTTGTCGGGCCCACATGCGGCCGCCCATCGCCTCTACCAGGCGCCGGCAGACGTACAGGCCGATACCAGCCCCCCCGGACCCGCGGGCCGTCCGTGGCGAACGGTAGAAGGGACGGAACAGGGCTTCGCTCTCGGCCGGCATGACCCCCGGACCAAGGTCGAGCACACGCACGATGACGCCCGGCTCGTCCTCGTCCGCAGCGATCTCGACCGTCACCGGCTGCCCCAGCCCGTACTTGGCGGCGTTGGAGATCAGGTTGCGGACGACCTGCTGCACGCTCGTCTCATCTCCCGTGACGACGGGCAGCTCGCTGCCCAGGCGGAGCTCGATCTCCACCCCCGGCCAGCGGGCTCGCTCGCGTTCCACCACCACGGGGACGACGCGCTGCAGCAGGCTTGGCTCCTGTACGAGGTCGATGCCCTCATCGAAGCGGGCCAGGATGAGCAGGTCATCGACGAGCCGGAGCAGGCGTTCGGATTCGGCGCTGATGTCCATGACGAGCTCGTGGCGACCGTCGGCCGGCGCGGCACTCAGGCGCGACGCCAGCAGTCCGCAGGCGGCGTAGATGCTGGTGACAGGCGTCCGCAACTCGTGCGACAGCATGCCCAGGAACGCCTCGCGCAGCCCCTGGACCTGACGCGCCTTGGTGACGTCGCGGAAGATGACCACCTCGCCGATATTCTCACCATCGGCCGTCCCGGCATGGCTGGCGAGGCGCGACACCTCCAGCCAGCGATCGGGCAGGCGCAGCACCTGCAGCTCGGTGGTCTCACGTGATCCGTCCCGGCCGGCAGCTCCAGGCTGTCCGAGTGGCCCCAGCACGTCCCACAGGCTCAGGACGGGGCCGCCGAGGATCCGGGCCGCGGCCTCGTTCTGCGAGCGCACCCGGCCGGACGGGTCGGTCACGACGATGCCGGCGTCGACGGCGGCCAGCACAGCAGCCAGCTCGGCCGCCGAAGCGGACGCAGCCGGGTCGGCGGGGGTGGACTGCGCGGCGTTCGCAGATGTCACCACACCAGTATCGGGCTCCGGCTCGCCATCGGCCTCGCAGGCACCCTGCGAGCGACGCGATACACCTTGCAGAAGCATCGCAGTCACGCGGGCGGCACGCCTGTCAGGCGCCTGCAAGTCCGGGCCTGTCCTTGCAGTCGCCCCTGAAGCGTAGCCCGCCCGACCATTCCCCCTGTGACGACCACCCGTGCACGAAGGAGAACCTCATGACCGACACCATCCGCGACGTCATGACACCCCACCCGGCGGCGGTCACCGCCGATACCACGTTGACCGAGACAGCCCGCCTGATGCGAGACAATGACATCGGCGACGTGCTCGTCACCCGTGGGGACCGCCTGGTGGGCATCGTCACCGATCGCGACGTGACCGTCCGTGCCACGGCCGAGGGTCTCGACCCACGGATCACGCCGGTCGAGAGCTGCCTCAGCCCCGACCTTGTCGTGGTGGAAGCCGACGACGATGTGGACGAGGCCGTCGAGACCTTGCGTGACCGCGCCATCCGCCGCGTCCCCGTGGTGGACGGCGACATCGTCGTCGGCATCGTCTCCATCGGCGACCTGGCTCGGGAACGCGATCCCGATTCGGCGTTGGCGGCCATCAGCTCGGCACCGGCCAACGACTGACAGACAGGGTGGCAGCGCAGGGATGACAGCAGCGCCACCCCGGGAAGGAGCACCATGACCCTCGAGACACGAACAGTCGGCCCAGCCGACACGCGGCGCGATCCCGTGGCCTCCGAGCTCAACCGGCTGCTCGCCGATACGTACGCGCTCTACCAGAAGACGCTCTACTACCACTGGAACGTCACAGGTCCCAGCTTTCCCAGCCTGCATCGCATGTTCGAGCAGCAGTACGAGGAGTTGCAGGAAGCGACGGACGTGGTCGCCGAGCGGCTGCGTCAGCTGGGCGTCGAGACGCCGCCCTTCGGTGAGGCCATGACCCGCCTGACCTCGGTAGCTGACGATGAGGTGGCACCGGGGGCCATGCAGATGGTGGGCGCTTTGGCCGATGCGCGCGATGCCGTCATCGCGACCGCCCACGACGTCCTTGCTGCGGCCGATGCACACGACGACGTCGCGACCATCGACCTCGTCACGCAGCAGATCGTGGGACACGAGAAGGCAGCCTGGATGCTTCGCTCGACGGCCAGCTGAGCCGCGAGCGGAACCGGAGGACGTGCAGATGCGCCTCTACCACTGGGCCGACCCGCAGGACAGCGATCGCATGCTGCTGACCGCCCGCATCGCCGACCAGGATGATGCGGCCGGTCGGCGGACCTTCACCGGTGTGCCCCTGTCGGCGGACCCTCCACCGCCAGGCCGTGAGGAGCACACAGCCGTCGAGATCCCCAGCGAGATCATCGAGCCCTTCCGTGTCCGGCCCGGGCGCTACCTGGTGCCCGCGAGCGTGGTCCGGGCGTACCAGGCGCTGCGCGAGCAGCAGTGAGCTGCACCCGCGGCCTGGACGCCCATGGCCGCATCGTTGGTCGCCAGCCATGGTTCGTGGCGCCTGACACCGGTCCGTCAGGCACAAAGGAAAACCCCGGGGGCGGGACCCGGGGTTCTCACGTCAGGATGCTTATGGTTGCGAGGGACGGATTCGAACCGCCGACCTTCGGGTTATGAGCCCGATGAGCTACCGCTGCTCCACCTCGCTGACAAAGCATACCAAATGCTCCAGATCCTGCCTAGGCCACTACCTCGGGCGTTTCGCCGGACGCTTACGCCACCCTTACACGGCGCTCCGGCATGCCATACGGAGCGGGACCATCGTGGACCACGCCACATCAGACGATGGGGCCGGCCCAGCGCATGCGGCCGACCATCATGCAACGAGGTACGAAACGCGATGCAGAACCACAAGACTCGCCTCCTGGCCATCACCGGCGCGACGCTCGCGCTGGTCATCGCCAGCACCGCCGCCGTCGCGGCGCACGGCCCACGCGATGACGCACGGGGCTTCGGCCGCGGTGGCGGCATGGGGATGGACGGCTGGCGGGGTGACACGGACATGCCGGGTATGGGCGCCAGGCTGGGACTCTGCCTCCAGGGCGACGTGGCCGATTTCGAGCGCCGCGAGACCACCATCCAGACGGCCGAGCGCACCACGAGCTACCGCATCGAGCAGGGCGTGGTCGACGCCACGAGCGACTCCGGCATCGACTTCACGTTGCCGAGCGGCGAGACCGTGAGCGTCGGCATGGATGATGACACCGCCGTCATCAGCTTCGAGGAACAGACCGTCACGATGCGGGGCTGGAACCGCACACGCATGCTTCCGACCGAGGTCGAGCCCGGGGACATCGAGGCTGGGGCCGAGGTCATGATCTGGTCCACCTCTGAGGATGGTGGCGCCTTCCTCGCGTCACGCGTCGTCATCCGGCCCCTGGAGGACGAGAGCGTCGATGACGGGACGGACGATACCGATGATCCCGCCGCAGCGGCCGAGGAGGCCGCGGCGTCGACCGACGCCTAGGCGACCCACGCGCCCAAGGCATCCACTCGCGACCGCCGGGAACCCTCATCCGGCGGTCGCTTCCTCGTGCCACGTGCGCCCCGGGGGCGGCTCGGCGAGCCCTACCCGCGACTGATGGCCAACGGCTCGAACTCGTCGGCCAGCTCGAAGCCGAAGACCTGGGCGTAGAACGACAGCTCGGCCTCCAGCGCCCGCTGCTGGTTGGCAGCCTGTCGGAAGCCGTGGCCCTCGCCCTCGAAGAGGATGTAGGCGTGCGGCAGCCCGTTCTTCGCCAGGGCCGCCACGATGCCCTCCGCTTGCGACGGCGGCACGATCCTGTCATCTGCCCCCTGCATCACCAGCACCGGGCAGGAGACGCGATGCGCGTGGTTGTTGGGCGAGCGCTCGCGATATCGCGCGGTCTCCTGCGGGTAGGGACCGATGAGGATGTCCATGTAGCGTGATTCGAACTTGTGGGTGATGCTGGTGAAGACCTCCAGGTCGCCCAGGCCGTAGGAGGAGGTGCCGGCCGCGAAGGCATCCCTGAAGCACAGCGCGGCGAGCGTGGTGTAGCCGCCGGCGCTGCCACCGCGGATGGCGAGGCGCGCACGGTCGGCCAGTCCCTGCTGGGCCAGCCACAAGGCGGCCTCGGTGCAGTCGTCCACGTCGACCTGGCCCCACGTCCCGCGAAGCTGGTCGCGGAAGGCGCGCCCGTAGCCGCTCGAACCGCCGTAGTCGACGTCTACCACGGCGAAGCCACGGCTGGTGAACGCCTGGCGCTCCAGGCTCAGGGAAGTGCGCGCCTTGCTGGTGGGGCCCCCGTGTGACATCACCACCAGCGGAGGCTGCTCGCCTTCCGGGCCCGCCACATCCGGGTTGGTCGGCGGGTAGTACCAGCCATAGGCAGTCCGGCCACCGGAGGTGGGGAACTCGATGAACTGCGGCCGGGACAGATAGGCCGGGTCGATCCGCAGCTCACGGGTCTCGCGCAGTCGCTCCTGGGCTCCGCTGGCGAGGTCGATGCGCACGAGCGCGGTGGGGCGGATGGGGCTTCCAGCGATGGCGGTGACGATCCCCTCCCCTGCGCGCAGATAGGCGAGTCCGTCCCCCTCGACGTCCATCTCGCGTGGAGCGGCCCAGCTTTCCCCGGCGGCGTCCAGCGCCAGCAGTCGTGCGCCCCCGGGTCCGCTGGCGAAGGCGACGATGGTGCCGTCAGCGTCGATGTCGTAGTCGGACAGGCCGAAGACCCACTGGGGGCCGCCGATCTCCGCCTCCATCGGTGCCAATGCCGTGGCTGCCGCCGCGCCCTCGCGCCAGTGATACAGGTTCCACCAGTCCGTGCGGTCGGAGACGTAGAGCAGGGAGCCATCGGGCGCCCACCGGGGCTGAAGGATCGACTCGGCGCTACCACCCGCGATGTGCACGGGCTGGGCCAGCGAGCCATCGGGCTGGATGTCGGCGACCCACAGATCGGTACCGTCCCACGGCATCTGCGGGAAGTCCCAGCTCAGCCAGGCCAGGCGGGAGCCATCGGGGCTGAGCACCGGGTCAGAGTAGAAGTCGTGGCCGCTCGCCAGCTCGCTCAGGACCCCATCAGCGAACGAGACCGCGACGAGGAGGTTGCGTGCCTCGATGGCCGACTCATGCTGATCCTCCAGTACCGCGATGACACGGCTTCGAGCGACGTCGATGGCCATGTCGGCGAAGCGCAGCGCCGGGTCGGCCACCAGCACCTCGAGGGCGGCGTCAGGGGTCCGTTTGAGCAGCAGCCGGTTGTCGTCGAACTCGGAGAGCACGATGACGCCGTCGCGCACGGCATAGGCACCGCCGCCGTACTCGTGGACGCGCGTGCGGACGTTGAGCCCGGGCGCCATGTCGGTGAAGGCGCCATCGGGCGTGCGGCGCAACAGCACCACCCGCCCGGCCTCCTCGGGCCGTGACTCGAGGACGTAGAGGTCGGGGCCATCCGGACGTGACTCGGACAGTCCGCGCGCCGAGCCGACGGCCATCTCGACGCTGATGGGAGACGGCCAGGAACCGTAGGGCAGGGTGAGGGTTCGATCCATCTGTCGATGGTACGGCGCAAGCAGGCGATACTCATGCCCGTATGAGCGACCTCGTCATCTCCGAGGAGCGCGCGGACAGCGCCGCTGTGCGCTGGTGCTTCGGACAGTACGCCGCAGAGCTTGGGCGGCTCTTCGGCTACGTGGTCGATGAAGCCTTGCCGCTGGGGAGCGACGACCTGACGCCACCGCGCGGGCTCGTGCTCGTCGCGCGCCGAGATGGCGTGGCCGTCGGCTGTGGCGCGGTCAAGCTCCAGCACCCGAGGATCGCCGAGATCAAGCGCATGTGGGTGGCGCCGCACGTGCGCGGGCGAGGCATCGGCCGCCAGCTGCTGGCGGCGCTCGAGGCGAGAGCGCTGGCGGCGGGCAAGTCCGTCGCTCGACTCGACAGCAACGAGCGCTTGCAGGCCGCCCTGGCCATGTACTACGCCCACGGGTACGCCGAGGTGGCGCCCTTCAACGCCGAGCCCTTCGCCACCCACTGGCTGGAGAAGGAGCTGGGCTCACCCTCGGCGGCAGCCCGAGGAGACACGAGGAGGCCGAGATGACTCGCCTGGCCCGGCTCGGGCTGTTCGCGGTCGCCGCGCTGGCGATCCTGCTCGGCGGCGCATGGTTGTTGCGCGAACCGCTGCTAGGGCTCGTCGGCATCAGCTTCGATCGCGGGCTTCCCGGCGAGACGGCGATCGTGCTGCCCGACGGTTTCGACTCGAACGTGTACGCCTCTGGCCTGGATCGCCCGCGCTTCATGGCCGTGGGGCCAGACGGGACGCTCTTCGTAGCCGAGCAGGGCGAGGACCGCATCGTGGCTCTGCCCGACCGCGATGGTGACGGCCGCGCGGACGAGGCCATCGTCGTGGGCGAAGGGTATGACGCGGCGCACTCGCTGGCATTCACCCACGACGCCTCGCTCCTGGTGGCCGGCAGCGGCGCGCTGTTCCGGCTGACGCTTGACGAGGGCCTGCGCGAAACCGGGCGCGAGGCCATCCTGGCCTACCCTCGCGGCGGCCAGCACTCCACGCGCACGATCGTGGTCGCTCCCGATGGCACGCTCCTCGTCAGCATCGGCTCCAGCTGCAACGTCTGCTGGGAGCAGGACGAGCAACGCGCCACCATCGTCAGCGCGCCGATGGAGGGCGGCACGGCTCGCGTGCTCATGCGCGGGTTGCGCAACGCCGTGGGCGTGGCGGTCGACCCGGCCACTGGCGACGCCTGGGCCACCAACCACGGGCGCGACATGATGGGCGACGACCTGCCGCCCGAGACGGTGTACCGCGTCGTCGACGGCGCGGACGCAGGCTGGCCACGCTGCCATGCCGGCGACATCCTCGACCCGGAGTTCGGAAGGCAGCCCGATCCGGTGACCGGCCTGGCAGGCTGCGAAGGCGTCACCGCCCCGGCACTGACGTACCAGGCGCACGCCGCGCCCCTGGGCATCGCCTTCTGGCGTGACCGCGCGGTCATCGCGTTCCATGGCTCGTGGAACCGCTCCGAGAAGGTCGGCTACGAGGTCGTCTGGGTACCGTGGGACGACGGGCCCGTGGGCGCGCCGGCAGCGCTCGCCACGGGCTTCCTCGACCAGGCCAGCGGTGACGCGAGCGGCCGACCGGCCGGTGTCATCGTGGGTGCCGACGGCGCGCTCTATGTCTCCGACGACAAGGGCGGGTTCATCTACCGCATCGAGGCGGTGGAGTGACGTCGCCGCCGGGGTGGATCGGCCTCGAGGGAGAAGGCGGTGTAGGCTCGGGGCCCCACCCACCATCGGAGGAAGCGCCCGTGCAGCCCGACCGACCGACCATCCACGACCTGCGTGAGCCCGTCGAGGTGCCCGCCGACGGCATCCTCAGTCGCGCCATCTACAACGACGACAACGCCCGTGTGGTGCTCTTCTCGTTCGCCACCGGCCAGCAGCTGTCCGATCACACCGCAGCCATGCCCGTCACGCTCGAGATCGTCGAGGGCGAGGCGGACATCACGCTCGGTGCGGACGCGGTCGAGGGGCGGCCGGGTACCTGGATCTACCTGCCGGCCGATCTGCCCCACAGCGTGGTGGCGAAGACGCCGGTGACCATGCTGCTGACGCTCCTGAAGAGCGCAAGTTTACCGCTCAGAGAGCCGCGTAGTCGACAGGGGCCTCAACGCCCGGCTGGTCGACGGCCATGGCCTC
>DATHSE010000073.1:0-9864 GCA_035464455.1 Anaerolineae bacterium
GCCGGTGAAGGCGAAGATGAGGGTCCCGCCCGAAAGCCCGTCCAGGCCGTCGGTGATGTTGACCGCATTGCTGGTGGCCACGATGGCGAAGGCCGCGATGAGGATGTAGACGATGGGGTCGATGGCCACGGCGCCGACGAAAGGCACCACGATATTGACGATCTGGTAGGTGTCCTGGATCTGCCACGCGGCCACCCCGCCCACCACCGACTGCCAGAGCAGCTTCTGGGTGGCACTGATGCCGTCACCGGTACGCGCGTTGAGCCAGTCATCGGCCGTGCCCAGCGCGCCCACGAGGGCCAGCGTGGCCAGTGGGGCGAAGGTGGAGCCGTCGAGGAAGTCCTGCGTGGTCAGCTCGAGGATGACGGCGATGGCGATGACCGACGCCACGATGAGCAGCCCGCCCATGGTGGGCGTGCCCTCCTTGACGTAGTGGGTCTCGGGGCCCTCCAGGCGGATGCGCTTGCCCATGCCGATGCGCTTGAGCAAGCGGATGAAGCCGGGCATCAGCACGACCACCACGGCGAACGCCAGCAGGATGCCCTGGACGATCGATTCGCCGCCGTTCATGCCCTGGCGTCCGCGGCCCCGGCCGCCAGCACCAGCTGGTCGACGAGCACGTCGAGCTCGGCGCCCCGGGAAGCCTTGACCAGGACCGTGTCGCCTGCCCGAAGCTCGGCCAGCAGGATCGACAGCGCCTCGTCGCGGTCGGCGCTGGTGGCGACGCGCGCAGCGTCCAGGCCGGCGGCGACGGCGCCTTCCGCGATGCCGTGGGCTCCGGGGCCTACGACGATGAGCCGATCGACCACGCCCGCCGCCCCCATCCCCACGCGATGGTGCTCGGCCACGGCCGTGTCGCCCAGCTCGAGCATCTCGCCGAGCACGGCGATATGCCGTCCCGGCAGCTCTGCGAGGAGGCCCAGGGCTGCCAGGACGGCGTCGGGAGATGCGTTGTAGGAGTCATCCAGGATGGTCCAGCTGCCGGCCGTCAGCAGCTGCGAGCGGTGGGGCATGGAGAAGGCACGCGCGAGCCCACGCACGATGCTGCGAACGCCCATGCCGGCACAGGTGGCCACGGCCGCTGCGGCGAGGGCGTTGTGGACCCCATGCCGGCCCAGCGCGGGAGAGCTGACCTCGTGCGCCTCCCCGCCGAGAACGAGCTCGAAGCGCATACCGGCCGCCCCCAGCGCCTGCACCTCCGTCGCGCGAACGTCGGCAGCGTCGCTGAAGCCGTATGTCAGGACCTGCGCCGAGGTCGAGCGGGCCATGCCCAGCACGCGCGGGTCATCCGCGTTGAGGATGGCCCAGCCGCCAGGGGGCAGTGCCTCGACGAGCTCGCGCTTGCCGGCCTCGATGGCCTCGATGGAGCCGGCCCGCGAGAGGTGCACGCCGCGCACCGCGGTCACGATGCCGATGGCAGGGCGGGCCAGCCGCGCGAGCAGGGCGATCTCGCCGGTGGTGTAGAAACCCATCTCCAGCACCGCCACCTGGTGCTCGGGGCGCAGCTGCAGCAGCGTCATGGGCAGGCCGATCTCGTTGTTCCAGTTGGCCGGGCTGCGCAGGACGGTGAAGTCCTCCTCCAGCACCTCGGCGACCTGCTCCTTGGTGGAGGTCTTGGCCAGGGAGCCGGTGATGCCCACCACCAGCGGTTCGAAGCGGTCGCGATAGGCGCCTGCCGCCGCGCGCAGGGCGACCGCCGGGTCAGGCACCTGCACCACGGTCACGCCACCGTCGGCCGTGAGCGCGTCGAGACGCTCGGCCGGGAGGTCCTGGCTCACCACCAGCGCCGCCGCTCCTGCCGCGACCGCAGCTTCCAGGAAGCGATGCCCATCGGTGTGCTCACCGGGGAGTGCGAAGAAGGCACAGCCCGAGCTGACCAGGCGCGAGTCGACGGCGCCGCCGCTGACCGGCCGGCCCCCGGCGTGGACGAGCCGGCCGTGGGTGGCAGCGGCCAGCTGTTGCGCATCGAATCTCGTCGCGGCGCCGTTGGACGACGCCGCGTTCGATGTGCTGTGGCTCGGCCCCTTGCTCACGGCGGCCCATCCTGACACAACTACGGAGAACCGCTGTCGGGTCCGGTCCGTGACGCCGGATCGCTGTCGTCGCCCTCGCCACCGGCGGGGACGCCGGCCGTGGTGGCCTGGCCAGCCTTGGCGGCCTTGGCCTCCCGGCGCTCGTTCTGCTTGGCCTTCCGCTTGGCATCCCGGAGGGCTTCGCGGTTGCGGACCGGATCCAGGCTGCGGGCGGCGGCGGTGCCGATGATAGGCTGGCCGGCGTTGGCGTCCTTCGAGGGCTTGATGTCAAGGTGCTCGATGGCGGCCTGCCCCAGGATCCTGAACACCTCGAACGACTCGTCCTCCAGCAGGATGATGCCCTGCGAGGCGGTGATGGTGGTGGGCACGGGCTCCTCGATGCGCACCGCGATGACGACGTCCTGTCGCTTGCCGCCGACGAACCCCACGAAGTTGTGGTTGAAGCGCCGCTTCTTCCATTTTGCCTTGCGCACGTCCCAGATCTGGGCGGTGCCGGTCTTGCCGCCGATCGTGTAGCCCTTGATGAGCGAGCCCGCGGCGAGCCGCGGCACCGAGCCGGTCACGTGGACGAGGATGTCCCGCGCTTGGCGGGCGACGTTGGGCTTGAGCACGGGTCGCGGCTCCACCCCCGCCGCCTCGCCGTCGGCAACGAGGTGGGGCTGGACGACGTATCCGCCGTTGACCAGCGTGGAGAACCCGCGCGCGAGCTGTGGCAGCGTGACGGCCACGCCCTGGCCGAAGGCAGCGTTAGCGAGGTCGATGGCGGCCCACGCCCGCGCATGAGGGTCGTTCCACGTACCGCGGGCCTCGTTGGCGATGTCCGCGCCCGTCGGCCCGGTCATGCCCACCTTCTGCCACAGCTCGTAGAGGCGGCGGGCGGCCAGCTGCGTGTCATTCGGGGCGAGCCGCTTGGCCAGCTTGGCCGTGGCCACGTTGCGCGAGAGGGCGATGACATCCTTGACCTTGAGCGGGCCCATGCTGCCCTTGTCAGCGTTGCGCACGGTGTGGTTCCAGAACTTCAGCCCTTTCTCGTCCTGGATGATGGTGGTGGGCGTCACCAGCTTGCGGTCGAGCGCCGCCGTGGCGGTGAAGACCTTCATCACCGAGCCCGGCTCGAACTGGTCGCTGAAGACGCGGTTACGCAGCTGGTTCCGGTCCTCGGTCCACTCGGCCGCGAACCGGTTGGCGTCGTAGCTGGGCACGGATGCGGCGGCCAGGATGGCGCCCGTGTGCGCGTCCATGACGACCGCACTGACGCTCTTGGCCCGGTTGGCGATGCGAACGGTGTTGAGCTCCTTCTCGACCTGCTTCTGAAGCCCGGCGTCGAGCGTCAGCCGGAGCTCGGTGGGCCTGAAGTCGGGCAGGGTGCCCGGGACGCCCTCGATGCTGGCCAGGTCCAGGCTGTCCGGGTCGGCCGTCGTCAGTCGCTCGTCGTAGTGGTTCTCGATGCCCTCACCGCCGCGATTGTCGGCTCGCACATAGCCCAGGACGTGGGCCGCCAGCGTCGTGCCGTTCTGGCCGCCATTGACCGTGTACCTGCGCGTCGGGTGGGAGGTGAGCGCGATCCCGCGCAGCGTGCCGCCATCGAGCACGCTGGCGATGGCCTTGCTCTGCTCGAAGGTGAGTTTGGCGCGGAGGACCTCGTGCTTGCTCGTCGGGTCGGACAGCGCAGCCAGGAACCGCTCACGCTCCTCGGCGCCCAGGCCCAGGATGTCGTCGAGGGTGTCGACGACGGCCTCTGCCCGACCGGGACCTACCAGGTCCGGGTGTGCGTCGAGGCTGTCGAACGAGGCCGTCCGGGCAAGCAGCTTGCCTTCGCGATCGACGATGTCGGCGCGGACGGTCCGCTCGGTGGCCGAGACCGGGGCCGGCCGTGGCATCTTCGCGGTGAGCTCGGCCGCGGCGACCACCTGCCAGTAGGCCAGGCTCACACCGGTGGCGCCGGCGAAGATGGCGAAGACCAGCAGGACGGCCACCATCCGCCGGCGACTATCGGTATGGCCGAGCATCGCGGTCAGGGTGCTCGCAGGACGATCCGCTCGTCCAGCTTGTGGAGGCCCAGCTTTCGCGCGCTGGCGATGACGACGTCGGCCCCGGTGAGTTCCGCCACCTGGACGCTCTGCACGCTGAGGTTCGTCTCGAGCTTCTTGGCGGTGGACACGAGCCCCTGGATCTCGGAGCTGGTGGCGCTGCTGCCAAGGGTCTGTGTCAGGTACGCCAGCCCCAGCATCGTGGACACCAGGATCGCGGCCAGGAGCAGACCCGCCGGCCGTACGCCGGGAGTGGCCTGCGCGGCGGTCGTGGCCGCGCTGCGGCGGCGCACGAGGTGCGCGGGCGCGGGCAGTGTCGTGGTGCGGAGACGAGCCGCCTGGAAGACGGCCATCAGCTGGAGCGCGCCGAGCTGGCGCCCTGGTCGATGCGCGACGAGAAGCGCGGCAGCTGCTGGTCGGTCTCCCAGGCCCCACCACGGCTCCAGCCGCCGGGGCCCTCGAGGTCGATCTCCAGGTCGGTATCGCGACGTGATCGCAGATCCTTCATGCGGCGGCCGTATGCCTGCCGCCGCGAGCTGCCGTGTCCGTTGCTCATGCCTGAAGCCTCCTGGCCGCGCGCAGCTTGGCGCTGCGCGCACGTGGGTTGGATGCCACCTCCGCCTCGCTGGGGAACTGTGGCTGAGCTCCCACGCGCGCCATGCGCGGGATCTTGCCGCACACGCAGATGGGGAGCTCCGGTGGACAGGTACAGCCGCGCCGCTCTTGCGCCAGGAAGCGCTTGACGATGCGGTCCTCGAGAGAGTGGTAGCTGATGACGCAGAGCCGGCCGTCCGGCTTCAGCAGGTCGATGGCAGCGGCGAGCGCGGCCGGCAGCGTCTCCAGCTCGCGGTTGACCTCGATGCGGAGGGCCTGGAACACGCGGGTCGCGGGGTGGATGCGGCGCCGGCGCGTGGCCCGCGGCATGGGCGTCACGCGGGTGACGAGGTCGGCCAGCTGGACCGCCGTGCGGATCGGCCGCTGGGCACGCTCGACCGTGATGGCGCGGGCGATGCGACGCGCGTGCGGCTCCTCGCCGTGCCGCTTGAAGACGCCGGCCAGGCGAGCCTCGTCATAGCTGGCGATGACCTCGCTGGCGGGTATGCCGCGGCTGGTGTCGAAGCGCATGTCGAGCACGTCCTCGGAGCGGAAGCTGAAGCCGCGCGCGTCGTCGTCGAGCTGCTGGGAGCTCAGGCCGAGGTCCATGAGGATGCCGTCGACGACGTTGAAGCCGGCGTCGGTCGCGACCTGCTCGATCGACTCGAAGTTGGCCTGGCGCAGGGTGGCCCGATCGCCGAACGGGGCGAGGCGCTGCCTCGAACGCTCGATGGCCCGTGGGTCGGCATCGATGCCCAGCAGCCGGCCGCTGGGGGTAGTGGCCTCCAGGATCCGAGCGGCGTGCCCTCCGCCGCCAACGGTCGCGTCGATCTGGAAGCTGCCCGGGTGCGGCGAGAGAGCCAAGATGACCTCCTCTAGCATCACGGGCAGGTGCCCTACTTCCTGTTCCATCAACGACTCGACCGCTCCGACGGTCCACCCGGACCCTGGAGACGCATGTGGTCTAGATGCCCAGCCCCTGGAGGGACTCCGCGAGTGCCTCCGGCTGATCCATCTGCTCGCTGAACTTGCTCCACCGCTCGGGTGACCAGAGCTCGATGCGATTGCCAGCGCCGACCACGACGACCTCCGACTGCAGCCCCGCGGATGTGCGAAGCGGCGGTGGCAGGACGAAGCGACCCTGGCGATCGAGCGAGACCTCGTAGGCCGATCCGTAGAGCAGGCGTCGGAGCGTGCGCGACCGGTTGTCGGTGAACGGCAGGGCGTTGATCTGCCCGGCCAGCGTCTCCCACTCGGCGGCGGGATGCAGCGCCAGGCAGCCATCCATCCAGTTGCTCACCTGTGCTCCCTGGGCGAGCTCCGCACGGAAACGCACCGGGACCGCGAGACGTCCCTTGTCGTCGACCGTGTGTCGATACTCGCCTGTGAACATCGGGCTGGGCTTGCTCCGACTGTGGCGTGACTGGTATCCGGCGGCCGGGTGTCTCCCGACTACTTCACCGGCAGTGAGTCGGCTGGCCTGCCCGATGTCGGCTACCACGGCGGTGTACCGACCGAGGCGGGCTCACCTCTCCTCCCCACTTCGTACCACTTCGTACCACTTGGATGGGCATCATACCCAATCCGTGGGCTCCGTCAAGCACCGATTCGCACGCCATCCCCACCGCCCGGGTCGGGGTGCTTCAGGACGCACGCACGGGGTACCGAATGGCCATAGGCAGTGGCGACGCGAAGCCGGTAGCGTGGCTTGCCAGCCGCCTGCAGAGGACCTCGAACGTGACCATCGCCCGGCGTCGGCCGACGACCTTTTCCGCCATCGCGGCGCCCATGCCGACCGCGCCCGTGCGGGCGCCGTTCCCCGGCAACGGCGTGCCGGTGCCGCTGGGAGATGCTCCGGCCCCCGAGTTCGTCACGCCCGTGGGGCGGCTGCGGCGCTGCACCTTCCGTCGCATCGACCGCGTGGAGGCGCTGCCGGGCCGCGGCAGCCGCTCCGAGTACGAGGTCATGTGCCTCTACGGCAGCGGCGATGAGCCGCTGGGCCTGGGCGACATCAGCCAGGCACGGCCGATCTGCGACGCCTGTACGGCCGCCGGCATCTTCCGCCCCGACGAGGCCTAGGCCCGGCCGGCACGACCTCGGTCGTGCGGACCGGAGCGCACGGCGAAGATGGGTCAGACAGCACGATGCCCGCCCTTATGGGGGCGGGCATCGTCGTTCGTAGGGACTGGTCCTCGCGGACCAGTCGGATCGCGGGACTACTCGCCCTCGGCGGCCTCTTCTTCCGTCACCGCGGGCGCGATGGACTCCGCGGGCGCGGGCGACTCGTCACCCATGCCGTCGTCGAGGCCGCTGCCGGCGGCACCGAGCTCGCTGCAAACGACCCAGGGCATGGCCTCGCCGGGCACCAGCGTGATCTGCTCGGAGATCGTGGTCTCCTCAGCCTGGAACTCGGACAGCATCAGGCTGCTGAACATCTCCAGGTTCTCGGGCGTTACCTCCATGCCGCTCATCTCCACCAGCGCCTCGATGAACGGCAGCATGGCTTCTGCGTTGATGTCCATGCTCAAGGAGCCCTCGAGCTGCACCACAGCCTCGGTGTCGGACTGGCTGAGCACCTCCAGCGAGGTGATCTCGGTGTCGAGGATGAAGGCGTCAAGCAACGCACCGGCGTCCAGGCCGGGCGGCATGCCATCGGTCAGCGTGCTCATGTCGAACGCCGCCACCTGGTCGGAGAACTCGGCACAGAAGAACGACGGCAGCGCGTCGAAGTCCTTGGCTTCGATGGCGGCAAGCAGGCCCTCGACGGTGGCCTCGGGACCGTCCTGCGCCAGCACCGCCGGTGCAGAGACGAGCGCTGCGGTAAGCGCCAGGCTGCCGGCGATGGAGGCGAGGCGGATGCGGGTGTGGGACATGGAGGTGACAGCTCCTTCGTACTGCTGGATGGCACCGACGGGGGTGCCTACGACGTGAGTCTAGCCGCCGAACGACGAATGGCGGCAGCTCGATGGTCCCGGTCACAGGGCAGCCGTCGGAGTCCTCGATCGGGCCGGCGCGGGTGGTCCAGTGCTCGATCGATCGTCGCCCACGGATCGGCGCCAGCGAGATGGCCTGTAAGCCGAGTTCTGTCCCGCGATGCGGGGATGGTCATCCATCTGGGACGCCGGTCACCCGACGCCTCTTGCGGCCGACCCGAGGGCGAGGCGACGCACCCCTGTGCAGCTCGCGCCACACGTGCCCTCCTATTTGGCCTTGCACCAGGTAGAGCTTGCCCGTTTCACCCGGCCGCGCCCGAAGGCCCGACCGACTCGTCTCTGTGGCGCTGGTCCTCACCTTGCGGTGGACGGGAGTTACCCGCTACCACGCGTCGTGGTGCTCGGACTTTCCTCGCGTGACGGGTTTCCCCGCCACTCGCGACCATCCGGCCATCTCGCTGACAGGATGACTGTAGCACCGGCCCCCGGACGGCCCATCCGGACGGCCCGACCCGCACCGCGACGAGCCTGGCGCGAGCCGCAGACGGACTGCCGGGCTGTTCGGACTGCCGGGCTGTTCGGCTCTGGACCCGCGATGCAGACGGCGACATCCTGCCCGGGATGGATCTGCGGACCCGGCTCATTCACAGGTTGTTGCGACTCCTGAGCGACCATCTCATGCTGCCCCTGTTCGAGGCGATGGGCGGCACGCAGGACTCCGTCCTGGGTGGACGGCTGTGCGTGCTGCGCACGATCGGGCGCAAGAGCGGCCAGCCGCGCGAGATCCCGCTCAACTACGCGCCCACCACCGCCGGTGTGGCGCTGCTGGCGGGGTTCGGCCGGAGCGCCGGCTGGGTCTACAACCTGCGCGCCCAGCCGCGTACGGAGGTCCTCGTCGGCGAGCGCTGCTACCGCGCGACCGCGGTCGAGATCAGCCACCCCGTCCAGGCGCTGCGAGCCACGCGGGCCGTGCTGCGCAACGCCGGCGTCGCCGGGTTCTTCTACGGCTGGGATCCGCGTCGAGCCAGCGATGAGCAGCTGGCCGGCGTCGTCTCCGAGACCGTCTGCTTCCACCTGCGCTTCGACGAGCCACCAGCGTGGGGCGCCTGACCGGCCGCCGCCCACGACCTACCGTGCCCGGTACTGCGCCTCGAGACGGGCGGCCGCGGCAGGGTCGTCAAGCGCCAGGTTGGCGAGCGCATCGGCAGCGCGGTTGGTGGCGCGGGGCTCGTGGGTCGCCCGCCAGCGATCGAACCCGGCGAGCAGTTCGCGGGCCTCTGCCCAGAGCACGCGCATCTTGGCGTCCTTCACCTTCCAGCGCCCGTGCAGCTGCTCCACGATGAGCTTGGAGTCGAGGCGCAGATCGATCTCGCGCGCACCCAGCCGCGCTGCCTCCTTCAGCGCCAGCAGCAGCGCGGTGTACTCGGCCACGTTGTTGGTCTGCACCCCGAGGGGGCGCGACACGACCGAGAGCGGGGGCGCATCGGGGTGGCTGGCGTCGGGCCGGGCAGCGTCGATGAGCACGGCGCCGGCAGACGCGGGGCCGGGGTTGGAACGGGAGGCGCCGTCGGTGCGGATCAGCAGGCGCTCGGCGACGACCTTGGTCACCTAGCGGTCGGGCCCGCGCGGCTCGTCCGCGTCCACGCCGGCATCGAGCGGCCGGGACGCATCGGACACCGGCTCGGCAGCAGCCCCGCCTCCGCCGTAGCGATCGCCGCGCAGCTTGCGCCAGAGTATCCGCAGCGGGTCGTAGTACTCGTCGGCCACGCGCTCCTTGAGCGGGATGATGGCGTTGTCCGTGATCTTGATGTGCTCGGGGCAGACGTCGGTGCAGCACTTGTTGATGTTGCAGTAGCCGATGCCGCCGTCGTACTTCAGCTCCTGCACCCGGTCGGCCCCATCGAGCGGATGCATTTCGAGGCTCGCCGCCCGCACCAGGAAGCGCGGCCCGAAGAACTCGAACTCCGTCTCGTGGTTGCGCAACACGTGGCACGTGTCCATGCACAGGAAGCACTCGATGCACTTGCGGAACTCCTGGCTCCGCTCGCCGTCACCCTGCTGCCAGCGCCACTCGGACTGCGGCTTGTCGGGCGCCGTGAAGGGCGTGATCCTGGCGTTGACGGAGTAGTTCCAGGAGACGTCGGTGACGAGGTCGCGGATGCGCGGGAAGGTGCGCATGGGCTCCACCGTGATGGCCTCGCCGTCAGGGAAGTCAGACAGGCGGGTCTTGCACATCAGGCCCGGCTTGCCGTTGATCTCGGCGGAGCAGGATCC
>DATHSE010000074.1:0-3283 GCA_035464455.1 Anaerolineae bacterium
CCCTCGAGCGACAGGATGACGTCATCCAGCAGCGGCCGGTACGCGTCGCCGACGAAGCCGGCCAATTGGCGCGCTTCGCTGAGCCCGGCGATGACGCCCACGAAGACCGGCAGCCAACCGTCCTCCGCGGGATCGGTGTCCTGCAGGACTTCGACGAGCAGGCGGAGGTCATCGGCGCTCTCGCAGGCGGCCTCGACCGGAGGGAGGGTCGCCGTGGCTCCAGGCGCGGGGGATGGGTCCTGAGCCAGGAGCCCCTGTGGCAGCACCGTCAGGAACGATGCCGCCATGATCATCGCGAGGACGATGGTCCTGCCCCGGGCCAGCACGGCCCCGGATGCTGTCTGCGTGTTCATGGATCCCAGTATATGGATGGCGCGCGATGCGGCACCGAGAGCCTCAGGTCCATACCGGAAGCCGGAGGCCCGTGCAGACCCGCTCACCGTGCCCTGGCAGGGCGCCAGGTCTGCAGCGACACCGGGTTCCGCACGGACCTCAGCAGCGTCCGCGAACCCGCCTGACGACGTCTGTCAGGACTGGGTCTGCTGGCCCGCCCCGTCACATAGCATCAGGAGGCGGCCACCTCTGCCGGCTGGCACTCGGCCCCGACGATCACCAGGTCGTCGGCCTGGCACGTCTCGAGCGCGCCGATGATCGAGAGCGACAGCTCGTACAGCTCCGCGAGCTCCGCGGGAGGGCTGCCGAACTCCATCTGGTGGCGGGTCGTCGCCCCATCCCGCAAGAGCGTCAGGTAGGCGGCACCGCCGTCAGCGCAGTCCGGACACCCGTAGCTGGGCTCGAGCGCGGCGTCCCCGAGGGCCTGGAGTGCAGCCGCGATGCGCGAGCGAGCTTCGGGCGTCAGGCTGCCCTCGTTCACGAAGAGGAGCGTGTCGGTCATGTTGCTGCCGCCGCTGAGGACGACGCGGTCGCCCTCGACGGCGAGGTCAGCCAGGCAGTAGCCGGCACACATGCCGAAGGACCAGCCCGCCCCCACCAGGGCCGGATCCTCGGCCACCGGTCCGGCTCCCACCTGCACGCGCCCGACCACTTCGCCGTTGAGGACAACGGGGATGTCGGCCGTCTCGTAGGACCCGAGCGGGATGACGATCTCGAACGGCTCCAGGACCTGGATGCAGATGGCGTCCGCATCGGCCAGGCTCCAGAGCCGCACGTCGATGACGTCGCCGAGATCCTGGACCTCGAAGATGGCTTCATGGCAGGGCGTCGGCAGGGAGCCGCGCACTTCCATGTGGACCTGGACGGGGAAGCTCTCGAGATAGCGGATGTCGACGCTCTCGACGTACACCGGGCCGGGAGCTCCGGCGGCTGGGAGAGGGCTGCTGGACCCGAGGGCGGTCGTCCCCCAGGCACCCAGCACCAGCAAGACAGCGAGCAGCGACCGGGCCATTGTGGTTCTCATGCCGGCTGAGACGTCGGGCAGTCCGGTCCGGTTCCCGGCTTCAGCCGATGGGCGCAAGGTCCGCTGCGCGATGACACGCCGCCGGGCCCTTGACGAGGTGCCTACCATCGTCGGACATGAGCACATCGGACCCCAGGCTGGAACGGATCGGCCGCCTGGCAGCGCTGGCGCGCGGGCTGGAGGCCGAGGGCGTCTACAACGGCGCCAAGCTGGTCCGTGCCGCGCTGGAGCGGGAGCTGCTGCTGCACGCCGACAGCCACGCGCCGGCAGGACGTCAGGCCCTCGGAGACGCCGTCGCGGCGGTAGTGAGCGATCTCGCCGGCGACTATCCGGATGCGTTCCGTGCCGGCCTGGAGGCCGTCGAAGTAGCGGCTCGCGCCGGTGCCACGGTGCCGCTCTCAGCCGCGCCGGTGACCATGACGTGCCGCGCCTGTGGCGGGCTGTTCGTGGGCGAGCCCCTGCCGCCTATCTGTCCTGCCTGCGAGTCGCCCTCGTTCTCGTTCCGGGAGCACCTGCCGATCTGGTTCCTGGAACCAGCCGAGCCCTCCACCATCCTGTCCGTCCTGGCGGCGGGTCCGCCGTCCATCGATGCTGCCCTCGCCGGTCGCGATGAGGCCGAGCTCTCGCGACCTCCGGCGCCAGGGGACTGGTCGGCGCGCGAGGTGCTGGAGCACCTGCTGTTTGCCGAGCAGCTGCTGGCGGAGCGGATCGGCCGCCTCCTGCGCGAGGACGAGCCGGACCTGGCGGCCCGGGCGGTGTGGGCCGAGACGCCGGCCTCGGACGAAGGCAGCACCCGCACGGGCGAGCCTGCGGGCGTGCTCTTCGACCGCTACCGTGAGCTCCGCGCCGCGACGGTCGGCCAGCTCGGCAGTCTCGATGACGAGCAGTGGCGGCGCGTCGGTCATCACGCGGAGTGGGGCCGGGTCAGCGTGCTCTCGCAGGCCGCCTACTTCGCCCGGCACCAGGCCTCGCACATGGCACAGCTCGTGGCCGCGGCCGACGGGCGGCTGCCCGGACAGGGGCGCTGAGTCCGGCCAGGAGTATGTCCCAGGGTTGGTGGAACGGGTAGCAGGGAGGTGCCGCGAGGATGTCACCCAGAGACCAGAAGCTGGACCTGTTGGCCGGCGTGCCCTTGTTCGTCCAGCTCGGGAAGCGTGAGCTCCAGCGTGTCGGCCAGCTGGCGGACGTCCTCGATCTGCCGGCCGGCCGGGTACTGATGCGCCAAGGCGAGCGTGGTGCTGAGGCCATGGTCATCGTCGAGGGTCGGGCGAACGTCGAGCGCGACGGCAGCCTCCTGTATGAGGCAGGTCCGGGCGATGTGCTCGGCGAGATGGCCCTGCTGTCGGATCGGCCACGCATCGCGACGGTGACGCTGCTGACCGACACGCGGCTGCTGGTGCTTGCGCGTCGCGAGTTCGATGCCCTCATGACCGAGATGCCCAGCGTGCGCGCCCAGGTCATGGAGAACCTGGCAGTGCGCCTGATGGCGGCCGAGGACAGCGCCACGCACTAGGCGGCCAGCCACCTGGCCCGCGATGCCGCCGGTGCCTGAGTCGGCAGATGGCTTGTGCGTTGATGCCCGTGGTGCCTCAAACGGCACTGCCCCTTCGCACGGTATGCCCCTCGTGCCTCACTCGGCGCGTGCCTCTGTCACTTGATGCCGGCCCCGCCTCGAATGATCGTCATCCATGTCGACTGAGGCACCCGCGGCATAGACCGGCCGGCGCCGTCACCCGCGGCATAGACCGGCCGGCGCCGTCACCCGCGGCATCGTCCGGCCGGGCCCGCAGGCGACTCGAGCCCGGTCGGGCCCCTAGGCGACTCGAGTCCGGTCGGGCCCGCAGGCGACTCGAGCCCGGTCGGTTC
>DATHSE010000075.1:0-7156 GCA_035464455.1 Anaerolineae bacterium
TGGTGTTCGGCAACGGCTCGATGACCGTTCCTTCGACCTCGATTGCATCTCGCTTAGCCACAGGCGACCGCTGAACCCCGACTACTGGTTGAATGGAGTGGGCCCGACGCCGATCCGACACGGTCGGCAGGGCGCCAGCAAACGCCGGGATCGCCCCGGCGCGCGAAGAGTGATTGTATCAGAAGTGCCGGACGACCGGCAACCGCATGACGAGGTGCGCTCATGCATCCACCTCGACCGTCGTGGCCACGCCCTCGATGACCTCGCCGGCGGCGAGGGTCAGGACCCGCGGGCCGTCGGCGGTGATGGCGATGGTGTGCTCCCAGTGGGCCGCCAGACTGCCGTCGGCGGTGGCCACGGTCCAGCCGTCGGGCTTCACGCGGGTCTCGAAGCTGCCGATGGTGAACATCGGCTCGATGGCCACGCAGAGCCCGACCTCGATACGGCGGCCCTTGCGCCCGGTGCGATAGTTGGTGACCTGTGGCTCCTCGTGCATCTCGTTGCCGATGCCGTGGCCGACATAGCCACGCACGATGCCGTAGCCCGCGGCCAGGCCGACGTCCTCGATGGCGCCGGCGACATCCTCGAGGCTGGCACCCGGGATCGAGGCCCGGATGCCTGCCAGCAGGCCGGCACGCGTGACCTCGGACAGCCTGCGCGCTTCCTCCGCCACGTCGCCCATCAGGAACGTGCGCGCCGAATCGCCGTGCCAGCCATCCACCTCGGCGCCGCAGTCGACCGACACCAGCTGGCCTTCACGGATGACGCGCTCGTCGGGGATGCCATGGACGACCTCGTCATCGATGGAGATGCAGGTCGCGTGCGCGAAGGGTGCCAGGTGACCGGGCACACCGATGAAGTTGGGCGTCCCTCCCCCGTCGCGGATGACCGCGTCGGCGATGGCGTTCAGCTGCAACGGCGTCATGCCCGGCCGGATGGCATCGGCGACCGCGTCGAGCGCGGCCGCGGTGAGGCGTCCGGCAACGGCCATGCGCTCGATCTGCGACCGGGACTTGAGCGTGACGCGCCGCCGGTCAAAGAGCACCTACGCGGCACTCCTGGTGGCGATGAGCCGAAGCAGCTCGGCGGTGACGTCCTCGGGCGGCTGGTCGCCACGGACCGAGAACAGCACGTCGTTGCCGGCGTAGTAGTCGATCACCTCGAACATCGGCGGGAGCTGCTGGTCCAGCCGCTCCTGCACCGTTTCCGGGCTGTCGTCTGTCCGCTGGTAGAGCTCGGCGCCATCGATGTCACAGATGCCCTCCCGCCTGGGCGGCAAGGCCTGGACATGGTAGAGGTGCTGGTCGTCATGGGTGCAGATGCGACGCCCGCTCAGGCGCTCCAGGAGCAGCTCTCCAGGCACCTCGATGTAGGGCGCCGCGCAGACGGCCGTGTCGGCCCGCTTCAGCATCTTGTCGAGAGCCTCGGCCTGCGCCACCGTGCGCGGGAAGCCGTCGAGGATGACGCCGGCAGCGGCATCTTCCTGGCGCAGGCGGTCCTCCACCATGGAGACGACGATGTCGTCGGGCACGAGCGCACCGGACTCGATGTAGCGGCGGACCTTCCTGGCCAGCGGCGAGTCGCTCTGGAGCATGGCCCGGAAGAGCTCGCCGGTCGAGACGTGGGGCAGGCCCAGCGCCTCTGCCAGGCGCTCCGCCTGGGTGCCCTTGCCCGCTCCGGGAGCGCCCATCATCACGATGATGCGACGATCACCCCCCGCGCGGGCCGCCGGATCTGTGGCAGCTTGCGATGTCACCTGATGAAACCCTCGTAGTTGCGCATCATCAGCTGCGCTTCGAGTTGCTTCATCGTTTCCACCACCACCGAGACGACGATCAGCAGAGCCGTGCCGCCAAGGCTGAAGGAACCGACGACGCTGCCAGCGAAGAACGCGCCAACGATGATCGGACTGACCGCGACCGTGCCCAGGAAGATGGCACCAGCGAAGCTGATGCGGAATACCACCCTGGCCAGATAGTCACGGGTCGGCGCGCCCGGTCGGATGCCCGGGATGAAGCCGCCGTTCTTGCGAAGCTGGTCGGCTGTCTCATCGGGCTTGAACGTGAACGCCGTGTAGAAGTACGTGAAACCGACGACCAGCAGGAAGAAGGTGATCGCGTAGAGCGGGCTTCCCTGGCTGAGCCAGACGATGACGGTGTTGGCCACATCCTCGACCACGCCACCCGAGGCGCTGAAGTACGTGGCCATCTGCACGGGGAAGAGCAGGATGCTGATGGCGAAGATGATGGGGATGACGCCGGCCTGGTTGACACGCAGGGGCAGGAACGTGGCCCCGCCCTGGTACATGCGCCGTCCGCGGACGCGACTGGCGTACTGGATGGGGACGCGGCGCTGACCCTCCTGGACGTAGACGATGACCATCACCGCAGCGATGGCGAGCGCGCCGAAGGCGAGACCGGCGGCCAGGTCAGGCGAGGTGAGGAACGTGTTCACCGCGCCCGGCAGTCCGGCCACGATGCCGGCGAAGATGATGAAGCTGATGCCGTTGCCGATGCCACGCTCGGTGATGAGCTCGCCGATCCACATCACGAGGATGGTGCCGGCGGTCAGGGTGATGATCTGCGTAAGCGTGGTGAAGCTGGTCAGGTCGAAGTCCCGCACGACGGCGTTCTGCGGTGAGGACAGCAGCGCCAGGTAGCCGTACGACTGCAGGATCGCCAGCGGCACCGTCAGGTAGCGCGTGTACGAGTTGATCTTGCTGCGGCCGTACTCGCCCTCGCGAGAGAGCTGCTGGAGACGCGGCACGACACCGGTCATCAGCTGCATGATGATCGACGCGTTGATGTACGGGTTCACGCCCAACGCGATGATCGAGAAGTTCTGCAGGCCGCCGCCGGAGAAGAGGTTCAGCAGCTGCAGGAAGTCGTTCTGGCCAATGACCCCTTCGAGTGCCTCGCGGTCGATACCGGGCACCGGAACGTGCGCCAGCATCCGCACGATGATGAGCATCCCCAGGATGAACAGGATGCGCTTGCGGATATCCGGCGCCCGGAACGCATTGACGAGAGCCTCGAACACGGCTTACTCGGTCGCCGTCTGATCGTCGGAAGAATCGGTCTCCTCGGCGTCCGCTGGCCCGTCCTCGGCGTCCGCTGGCCCGTCCTCGGCCTCGGCTGCGGGCGCCTCGTCGGAGATATCGGCTGCTTGCACCGAGGCTTCTGGGGCCCGCGCAGCGGCAGGCTCGGGAGCAAGCAGCTGCACGAAGCCACCGGCGGCCTCGATCTTGGACCTTGCCGAGGCGGTGAAAGCGTCAGCGGCCACGAAGACCTTGACCTCGAGGTCGCCGGAACCCAGCACCTTGATCGGTCGATCCGCGTGACTGATGAGCCCGGCAGCCGCAAGGACCTCGCCGTTCACCGTCAGCGGCTCGGAGCCGGCCTCGGCGCCGAAGCGACCGGCCGACGCGTACTCGGAGATGCGGCCGACATTGACGATCTGGTACTCGATGCGCCCGCGGCGCTTGAAGCCGCGGAGCTTGGGGACGCGAACGTGGATGGGTGTCTGCCCACCTTCGAACCAGCCGGGGATGCTGGCACCCGAACGGGACTTCTGCCCCTTGGTACCGCGACCCGCGGTCTTGCCCTTGCCGGCGGCGATGCCGCGACCGACGCGGATGCGCCGCTTGGTCGAGCCGGGCGCCGGCTTCAGATCGTGGAGCTTCACGCCTCAGCCTCTTCCTTCTGCTTGGACGCGGCCGTGCCCCGGGCCGCTGTGGCCGCGACCTCCTCGCACTCGACGAGGTAGCGCACGGCGCGGATCTGGCCCCGCACCGCGGGGTCGTCGGGCAGCTCGACCGTCTGGCCGATGCGCCGCAGGCCAAGGGCGCGCACGGTGCCGCGAGCGCTGGGGTTGGTACCCACGGTCGACTTCTTCAGGGTGACGCGCAGCCTACCGGACATCGACGGCCTCCCCGCCCACGCGGGCGTCGTCCGAGCCCGGCATGGGCTGGCCCGGGATGATGCTGCGCAGCTTCTTGCCGCGCCACTCGGACAACTCGGCGGCCGAGCGCATGTTGCGCAGACCCTCGAGCGTGGCGCGGGTGACGTTGACCGGGTTGTTGGAGCCCAGCGACTTGGACAGGATGTCGTGGATCCCGGCAGCCTCGACGACGGCGCGGACGGAAGCGCCGGCGATGACGCCGGTGCCTTGCGAGGCCGGCTTCAGGAGCACGGTGCTGGCACCGAACTGCTGGCGTACCTCGTGGGGAACGGTGGTGCCGACGAGCGGCACCTTGATGAGGTTCTTCTTGGCGTCCTCGACGCCCTTGCGGATGGATTCCGGGACCTCGCCGGCCTTGCCGAGGCCTACGCCGACATGTCCTGCGCCGTCTCCTACGACGACCACCGCGCTGAAGCTGAAGCGCCGACCGCCCTTGACCACCTTGGCCACGCGGTTGATCTGGACGACGCGCTCCTCGAGCGTGAGCTTGTTGGGATCGATCCGAGCCATGGGTGCTCCTCCTAGAACTCCAGGCCGGATTCGCGCGCGCCTTCGGCGAGGGCACGGACCCGTCCATGGAACTTGAACCCGGCGCGGTCGAACACGACACGCTCGACACCAGCGGCCTTGGCACGCTCCCCGATCAGGGACCCCACCTGCTTGGCGCGCTCGGTCTTGGTGCCACCGGCACCCTTCACGCTGGCTTCCATGGAGGAGGCTGCGACGAGGGTGTGCCCGGTGGAGTCGTCGATGACCTGGGCGTAGATCTGGTTGATACTCCTGAAGACCGCCAGGCGCGGTCGCTCGGCAGACCCCGCCACGCGAAGGCGGAGCCGCGAGTGACGCTTCTGACGTGCGGCGGAGCGGCTTGGTGCCGTTGGCATCGCGGTCGTCGGTCTCCTCTAGTCGGTCGGGGCGCCGCTCGGGCGTCGCGACCAGGGTTGTGCTTTGAAGGCTTGGTCCGGGGGCCTACGAGCCGCCGATCTTGCCGGCCTTGCCGGCCTTGCGGCGCACGATCTCGCCCGCGTAGCGGACACCCTTGCCCTTGTAGGGCTCGGGCTTGCGAGTGCCGCGCACCTGGGCGGCGATGCGACCGACCAGCTCCTTGTCGATGCCGGTCACGGCGACCTTGGTGGGCGTCTCCACCTCGAAGCTGATGCCTTCGGGCGGGTTGATCTCGATGGGGTGGCTGTAGCCCAGGTTGAGCTGCAGCTTCCTGCCCACCAGCTGAGCGCGGTAGCCCACGCCCTGGATCTCGAGGTTGCGGGTGTAGCCATCGGTGACGCCCACGACCATGTTGTTGATGAGGGTTCGGGTCAGGCCATGAAGCTCGCGCGAACGCTTGTCCTCGTTGGGGCGCACCACGCGCAGCTGACCGTCTTCGGTGACGATCGAGAGGACCGGCGTGAGGTCACGCTCGAGCGTGCCCCTGGGGCCCTTGACCTTGATGCGAGTGCCCGCGATGTCGATGTCGACACCGGAGGGGATGGTGATGGGCAGCTTGCCGACTCGTGACATGGACGCCGCCTACCAGACGTAGGCCAGGATCTCGCCGCCGAGCTGGCTCTTGCGAGCCTGCGCGCCGGTCATGATGCCCTGGCTGGTGCTGACGATCACGACACCGAGGCCACCCAGCACGCGGGGGATCTCGGTCTTGGATGCATAGACGCGCAGGCCCGGCTTGCTGATGCGCTTGAGCCCGCTCACCACGGGGACCTTGCCCACGTACTTGAGCTTGATGGTGATGTCCTTGCGCGGACCCGCCTGGGCCTCGGAGAAGTCCTCGATGAAGCCTTCCTCCTTGAGGATCTCGGCGATGGCCAGCTTCGTGCGTGACGCGGGCATGGAGACTTCCACGTGGCGCGCCCGGCTGGCGTTGCGGATGCGCGTGAGCATGTCGGCGATGGGATCGGAGATGTTCATATGCCTACCAACTCGACTTGGTGACGCCCGGCAGCTCACCCAGCAGGGCACGCTCCCGGAAGCAGATGCGGCAGAGGCCGAACCGGCGCATGTAGGCGCGGGATCGACCGCAGACGAAACAGCGGTGGTAGGAGCGCACCTCGAAGCGCTGCTTGCGCTTCGCCTTGGCGATCATCGACTTCTTGGCCATTCGGCTGTCGCTCCTCTAGTTCTCGAAAGGCATGCCGAGGAGCGCCAGCAGCCGCTGGCCTTCCTCGTCGGTCTTGGCTGTGGTCACGACCGTCAGCTCGAGGCCCCGCAGGCGATCGATCTTGTCGTAGTCGATCTCCGGGAACGCCAGCTGCTCACGCAGGCCCAGCGAGTAGTTGCCGCGGCCATCGAACGACTTGGTGGGCACGCCACGGAAGTCGCGGATACGAGGCAGCGCGATGCGGGTGAGCCGCTCCAGGAAGTCCCACATGCGCTGGCCACGCAAGGTGACCTTGACGCCGATGGTGTTGCCCTCACGGATCTTGAACTGGGCGATGGACCGCCTGGCCTTGGTGACCACCGGCTTCTGGCCGGTGAGCGTGGTGATGTCGGCCACTGCGGCATCGACGGCCTTGGCGTTGGTGAGGGCCTCACCCAGTCCGATGTTGACGGTGATCTTGGTGAGGCGAGGCACCTGCATGGGGTTGCGGTACTCGAACTCCTTCAGCAGGGCCGGTACCGCCTCTTCTTCGTAGCGCTGACGCAGTCCGCTGCTCACTTACCTCGCCTCCGCTCGTGTCACGGTCTCACTGCAGTGCGTGCAGGTGCGGATGCTGCGGCCGTCGCCGGTCCGCTCGTGGCGAACGCGCGTGGGGCGGGAGCAATGCGGGCAGACGAGCATGACGTTGCTGACGGCGATGGGCTGAGGGATGTCCAGGATGCCGCCCTGCTGGATGCGTGGCTGACGATCGGTGCGACCGCCCTTGGGTCGCGGCTTGGTGTGGCGCTTGGCCACGTTCAAGCCTTCGACCACCACGGCCAGCCCGGCCAGCGGCGAGCGGCGCTGCCAGGCGCTGCCCTGCTTGCCCATGATCTTCTTCATGCTCTGCTGGCGGCGCACGATGCGCTCGACCGTGCCGCGCTTGCCGGCATCCTTGCCCTTCAGCACGAGCACCTCATCCCCCTTGCGGATGTCGGGTACGCGTGTGGCGCGCGGCGCTGCTCCAGATCGGCCCATCAGAGCACCTCCGGTGCGAGCGACACGATCTTCATGTAGTTGCGCTCGCGCAGCTCGCGCGCCACC
>DATHSE010000076.1:0-8108 GCA_035464455.1 Anaerolineae bacterium
CCAGGAGGAACCCGCGTGAACCTGCGCCCGCTGCTGGCCATCAGCCTGTCCCTGGGCCTGTCCCTGGTGGCCACCGTGACCACCGTCGCGGCACAGGAGATCGAGCGTCGTCCGGTCGAGGACGAGCTGTTCGGGGTGTCGTCGGTGGTGCCGGCTGACTGGCAGGATCTCGGTGGGGGCGCCTACGCCCGCGGTACGCTGCCGCAGGACCTTGCCCTCGTCGCCATCCAGGCTGCTCCCGCCAGCATCGAGCAGGTGTGGTCCAGCCTGCTGCCGCAGTTCGCCCTCACCGAGGTGCCCGAGGTCACCGGTTCGTACCGCAGCGAGCTGTTCGACTGGACCCTGTACCGGTTCGACGTACAGCTCGGCGACACCGTCATCTCGGCGGAGCTGGCGCTGGCGGAGGACGAGGGCAGGGTCCAGCTCATCCTGCTGCAGTCGGATCCGGGTGAGTTCGCGGTCTTGCGCGAGCAGGTGCTGCTGCCCGCCATCGATGCCTTCGCCCCGCTGGAGCCTGAGCCCACGCCGGACCCCTCGACCTTCGACTACCAGATCGAGGAGGTCTCGTTCTCCGGCGGATCGGAGGGTATCGAGCTGGCCGGCACGCTGACGCTGCCGCCAGGTCCCGGGCCACACCCGGTGGTGGTCACGATGAGCGGCAGCGGCGCCCAGGACCGCGACGAGTCGCTGCGGCCCATCACCATGCTCAAGCCCTTCGCCGTCATCGCCGACGCGCTCACCTCGGCCGGCGTGGGTGTGCTGCGCTACGACGACCGCGGCGTGGGCGGCTCGAGCGGGGACTACGAGGCTGCCACCATCGTCGAACTGACGGCGGATGCCGCCGCGGCCATCGACTACCTCGAGAACCGCGCCGACGTCGATCCCGGGCGCATCGGCCTCTTCGGCCACAGCGAGGGGGGCCTGTATGCTGCCAAGCTCGGTGCCAACGACCCGCGCGTCAGTTACGTCGGCATGATGGCCCCGGCTGTCGTCGACGGCGTGACGCTCATCGTGGAACAGTACGAAGCCAGCATGCGGGCCTCGGGAGCCGAGGGCGCGATGGTCGAGGCGTACCGAGCCTACGCGGCCGAGGCGATGCCGCTCGCGCGCGACGGCGACGTCGACGAGCTGGAGGCCGTCATCCGCGACTTCTATGGGCGCGTCTGGGACGAGATGACGCCCGATGAGCAGGTCATCGCGGGCGATCGGGAGACCTTCGTGCAGCTGCAGGTCGATTCGGAGCTGCCGGCCTTCACATCCGACTGGTTCCGCTCGCTGCTTGCCTACGACCCCACCGCCGACTGGGAGCAGGTGACGGTCCCGGTGCTGGCCATCTTCGGTGGCAAGGACGTGCAGGTGCTGGCGGACTCGAACGCGACCGCCCTACAGCAAGCCCTCGAGGTTGCCGGCAACGAGGACGTCGAGATCGTCACCATCGCCGACGCCAACCACCTCTTCCAGGCGGCCGAGACGGGTGCGTTCGCCGAGTACGGGCAGCTGGCGCCTGAGTTCATCGATGGCTTCACCCAGGTCATCGTGGACTGGATGACGGTCCGCGCCGGCCTCGGCCAGCAGGGATGATCGAGGAGCACCCCGACCTCGACAGCAGCAGTGGCGAGGGCTGGCACCCCGAGCCCGAGCTGCTCGACATCCGTGACGAGGCCACCTCCCGCCCGGCGCTGGAGCGCCTGGGCGCGGCCGCCTGGTCGGCGGCGCTCGACTATGTCTACGACCACGGTCTGACGCGCGCCATCGGCGCGCCGGCCGACTATGCCGAGCTGCGCGAGGTCTTCTTCGGGCCCTCGCGCAAGCCGGCTCCCGCGCCGCAGGTCGCGACGACGTCGGACGAGCTCATCGAGGAGTTTCGCACCCGCCTTGCACCGCACCAGGCCAACGCCTGGCATCCGCGCGCCTACGCCTACTTCACGCCCATCCCGCTGTGGGCCTCGATCGTGGGCGAGCTCTTCAGCCAGGTGGTCCACCAGGGCGTGGACGTGTGGCACTGCAGCCCGTCCGGCGCGCTGGTGGAGGAGGAGGCGATCGGCTGGCTGTGCGACCTGGTCGGGTACGACGAGCGAGCCTTCGGCCTCTTCACCTCGGGCGGCGTGATGGCCAACATCATGGCGCTGACCGTGGCCCGCGACATCGGGCTGCGTCGGGCGCTGTGTCTCGACCGTCCGCCGCGCGGCCTGGAGCTGGAAGGGGTGCGTGTCTATGCCAGCGACCAGTCCCACTTCTCCATCCAGCGCAGCCTCGATACACTCGGCTTCCCTGCCGGCACGCTGGTGCCGGTAGCCAGTGATGAGCGGTTCCGGCTGCAGGCAGGCCCAGTAGCCGAGGCCGTGGCTCGTGACCGTGCAACAGGGCTGCTGCCACTGGCCATCGTCGCCACCGCCGGCACCACCAACACCGGCGCTGTGGACGTCCTGGGGGACCTGGCCGACCTCGCCGAGCGCGAGGGCCTGTGGCTGCACGTCGATGCCGCTTATGGCGGGGCGGTGCGCCTGTCCGAGCGACTGGCGGGACAGCTCGACGGGCTGGAGCGCGCCGACTCGATCACCATCGACCCTCACAAGTGGTTCTTCCAGGCGTACGACATCGGGGGGCTTCTGCTGCGCGATGGTTCGCTGCTGGAGGCCACGTTCTCCTATCGACCCGAGTACTACCGAGGCTCCGGCGATCCCGGCCGCGCGCCCGACGCTCACGGCTCCGATGAGCTCGACTTCTACCGCCGCAGCATGGAAGGCACGCGCCGCCAGCGGGCGCTCAAGCTGTGGCTATCGTGGAAGCACCTGGGGACACCGGGCCTGGGCAGGCTGGTGGAGAAGACCGTCGAGCTGGCGTCCCTGCTCAAGGAGAAGGTGCGGATGGCCGAGGACTTCGAGCTGGCCGAGGAGTCGAATCTCTCGGTGGTCTGCTTCCGCCATCTGCCCGCCGGCGCCGATGGGACCGATGACGCCGGGCGGGATGCGGTCGACATCCACCAGGATGCCCTGCAGATAGCGCTGCAGCACAGCGGTCGCGGTTTCATCACCACTACCCGTCTGCGGGGCCGCACGTGGCTGCGCGCCGGCATCCTCAACCACACTGCAACGCCAGCCGACCTCGACCTGCTCATCGAGGCTCTCCGCGACCTCGCCCCGGGCCGGTAGCCGCCCCGACGAGCCTCCGGCGCTCCGGAGCTAGCTGCCTGCCCCGTCCCCACAGTCCCGGCAGACGCCGATGACACTGAGGTGGCCCAGGTCGACGTGGAAGCCCCGCTGGCGCTCGAAGTCGGCCAGCAGGCCCGACACATCCTCGGCGGCGATCTCCCACGCTCGATGACATACCGAGCAATGCATGTGGCCGTGCTCACGGGCGGGTCTGACGTGGAACTCCTCGCGTCCGTCGAGCCCGTGGGCATGACGGATGAGGCCGATGTCCTCGAGCACGTCGAGCGTGCGGTAGACCGTGGAGGGCGTGGTCTCCGGGTCCTGCTCCCGACAGCGTTCGACCAGCTCCGCGCCGGTGATGTGGCCATCGGTGTCCGACAGCACCTCGACCAGCAGGCGCCGCTGCGGCGTCCAGCGCAATCCACGCTCGTGGAGCCGCTGGCGGACCTCATCCCAGGGCACCTCGCGTGAGGCTGAGCGGTTCGTCGTCGGCATCGTCGACAGCATAGCCCTACTGGACGCCATGGGCACTACCGCCAGTCCTTGCAGTAGCGAAGGCTCGCGAATCGCATCCGCGGTCCGCCCCGCGGCCCGATCGTGACCACGGCCCAGCCCGCGATCACGCCCTCTGGCGATCACGCCTTGGGGCTACGGACGTGGGCCGTTGAGGTTGACGCGGTAGACGGCGCCGCCGAGCAGGTCGGTGGCGAACAGGCGGCCGTCGGAATCCTCGCCGAACGAGGCGAGGCGGAGATTGGTGTTGCGGGCGTACTTGAGCGTGCCGGCCGGGTCGAGCACGAAGAGCCGGCCACAGTAGTCGCCGCCGACGTACAGCCCCCGCCAGGTCGGTGCGCTCGGTCCGCGGTGCACGTGCCCGCCGGTGACCGAGCAACGGCCGGCGCCGTGAGCGTAGTCGTAGACGGGGCGTGTGCCGAAGGCGCACCGCAGGCTCGTATCCGGGTAGCGGCGCGTGCCCTCGCAGCGGTTCCAGCCGAAGTTCTTGCCCTTGCCGGCAGCCTTGCCCTTGGCGTTCGAGCGGGCGCGGTTCACCTCTTCACGCTGACCCTGGCCCACGTCGCCGATCCAAAGGTCGCCGTTCTTGCGATCGAAGGAGAAACGCCACGGGTTGCGCAAGCCCCACGCCCAGATGTCGTTGCTGCCCGACTTGCCGACGCGCGGGTTGGATGGCGGTGTGCGGTACGCCCTTGGGCCGCTGCCGTCCGGGTCGCGCGGGTCGATGCGGAGCAGCTTGCCCAGCCGTGTGCCCAGCTTCTGCCCGTTGCCGTCGGGGTCGCCGGCGCCACCGCCGTCGCCGGTCGCGATGTACAGCAGCCGGTCGGGCCCGAAGGCCATGTGCCCGCCGTTGTGATTGGCGGCCGGCTGGTCGATCACCATCACGACCCGCTCGGACGCCGGATCGGCGGTGCTGGCGGTCATGCGGCGGTACTCCGCGATCACCGTGTCGCCCTGCCTCGCGCCGCTGCCGGCACGGGTGTAGTTGACGTAGAAGAGGCCGTTGGTCTGGTAGCGCGGATGGAAGGCGAGGCCGAGCAGGCCGCGCTCGTTCCCGTCCCGGCGTGGGTCGTTGACCTTGCCCCTGAGGTCGAGGAACGTGCCCAGCCTCGTCCACTCGCCACCCTCGTACGTCGCTCGCTCGATCTTGCCGGTCTGCTCGACGATGAAGATGACGCGGCCACCGCCAGGAGCGTGTGTCACCAGCACCGGGCGCGTGTAGCGGTCGAGCACCCGTGTCAGCGACACGCGGCTATCCGCTGCGCTCACAGGTGCTGCCAGCAGCCCCGCGACGAGAGCCAGCGCGGGGAGGATGGCAAAGGCTCGGATGGTCTCGTGCATGGCT
This sequence comes from Anaerolineae bacterium, assembly GCA_035464455.1. Taxonomy (GTDB): domain Bacteria; phylum Chloroflexota; class Limnocylindria; order Limnocylindrales; family CSP1-4; genus JAFMJV01. The sequence goes on from DATHSE010000076.1 coordinate 5,011, forward strand.
CGCTCCTTGACCTGTGGGTGGGTTCCGTGCCGGATGTGGGCTCCGTGCCGCATGTGGGCTCAGTGGCCCGTGGCTGGCTCCTCCTTCAGTGGACGAGGTCGTCGAAATCCCGGTGGCAGAAGTGACCGGTCCGCTCCAGGACCGCGCCGCAGAAGGGACACACCGGCTTGCCGCCGGCGACGACGCTGTTGGCACGGCGGGCGAACTGCTGGGCCATGAACGGCGTCAGGCGCACGCGCAGGACGTCCGGCCCGATGGGGGCATCGTCGGGGATGTCGTCGTCGTCGATATCCTCGTCCTCGCGTACGGCGCTCTCGCCGGCGCCGGCATCGAAGGTCATCGACCGTGCTTCGACGATGAGCCGGTCGACGTCTTCGTCCCAGGCGATGACGAGCGTGCCGACTCGGAACTCCTCGTGGAGCGGCTGCTTCAGCGGTCGCTCATCGACGATGCCGGCAGGTCCTGCATCGATGGCCGCCAGGCCCCGCCGCTCGACCTCGTCGACGACGGCCAGCACGCGGTCCGCGAGGACGGCCACCTGCTCCTTCTCGAGCATGACCGACACGACGCGCCCGCCCTGGACCGCCTGCAGGAAGAACGTGCGGTCGCCGGGCTCGCCGACAGTGCCGGTGGCGAACCGGTCGGGCAGGTCGAAGTCCAGGATGCGACGTGCCATGACCAGACTCTAGCGGAGCCGCTCCGAATCAGCCGGAAGCGGGTCCGCACCCGAGCTGATGATGGCTTCCGCCTCCATTCAGCTCTCGGGGATGAGGACGAGCAACCCGGTCGAGACGGCGCTGATGATGACCGAGCCCAACGCGGCGCTGGTGATGGCCTCGATGCCGAGGTCGGGCGGGTAGCCGCCGATGACGATGAGTGGCCCCCAGACCAGGTCGACCAGGAACGCCACACCCAGCAGCAGGGCCGCGTTGAGCACGACCGAGAAGAGGCCCAACGTGGCGATGTTGAGCGGCACGCTGACGAGGCGGGCGATGGGTCGGATGAAGGCGTTGACGAGCCCGAAGGCGAGGGCCAGCACCAGCAGCGTGAGCCCGATGCCCACGCCGTCGTCGGCCCACTCGATCTCGATGTCGGGCACCAGCAGCGCCGCCATCAGCAGCGCCACCGCGATGACCGCGACCCGGATGACGCGTCCGATCATGGAGCGCCTGACAGCAGTTCCAGGAGCGACCCGACCAGCTCATCGGCCTCCAGCAGCGGATGGTCCGCGTCACTGGGCACGCCGATGCAGGTGAGACCGGCAGCCTGCGCTGCCCGTACTCCGGTCGGGGAATCCTCGATCGCGACCGCGCGCGACGGCTCGACGCCCAGTCTCCGGCAGGCCAGCCGGTACACGTCCGGAGCCGGCTTGGGTGGCACCTCATCTCCCGTCGCGATGGCATCGAAGGCGGTGCCGAAGGGCGTCTGCCGCAGGACCCGGTCCACCAGCGTGCGGCGCGTGTTGGAGGCCAGCGCCAGGGGCACGATCGTCCGCAAGGAGGCGAGCAGCTCGGCCGAGCCGTCGGTCAGCTCGATGCCGCCATCGATGAGTTCGCCGATGATCTGCATGTACTCGTCCTGAAGGCCGGGGATGCGCTCGTCCGGGAGCCCGAATCGGCCGGCGAAGTAGGTCACCGAGGCCAGGTCCGCTGCGCCGAAGACGGCTGCCTTGTCGGCCTCCGTCAGCTCCGTGCCGTAGCGCTCGAACAGCACCATCTTGGCCTGCAGCCACTGCCGCTCGGTATGCACCAGCAGCCCGTCCATGTCGAAGACGACCGCGGCGAAGGAACCGGGCAGCTGGGTCGATGGTCGGGCGAGACTGGACACGCAGGAGGCTCCGAGTGGGTGGGGGTCGCTGCGCACGGGACGCACCGTCCATCCTATCCGGACTGGCCTCGCAGCCACTGGTCAACGACGATCCGGACTCGCCCCGCCGCCCACAGCGCATAGACTTGCGCCCGATGGAGCAGCAGCGGGTCGCCCACGAGCCATTCAGCGACGCCACCCTCATCTGGGACGGCGAGCCCATGCGTGGTGCGGGACTGGCCGACGCAATGGGCGCTCAGGGGGATGGCGACGAGCCCTTCGATCCGGGCCGGGTCACGATGCGCTTCCGCGACGGCAACCAGGCGCTGGTGGCGATGCCCTGGGACCGGCCGCTGGACGGCTGGTCGCCCAGGGACCTCGAGTTCGTCGACCTGCCGGTCGGCGCCAGTCGTCACACCGTACGCTTCACCATCGTCGATGGCGCCATCATCGCCCTCAAGGAGCTGCCGCAGGAGGTCGGGCAGAAGGAGTACGAGGTGCTGCGAGAGCTGGAGTCCCGCGGGGCGCCATCGGTGAGGGCCTGCGGTCTCGTCACGCGCACGGGCGACGCCAGCTCGATCATCCTGACGCGCTACCTGGCCAGATCGTTCCAGTTCCGGCGGCTGTTCATGCGCCTGCCCGAGGGTGAGCACCGCTATCGAGACCAGCTGCTCGACGCCATGACCGGCCTGCTGGTAGACCTTCATCGCATGGGCCTCTTCTGGGGCGACTGCTCGCTGGCCAACACCCTGCTCATGCGCGACGGACAGCGCCTGCAGGCGTATCTCGTCGATGCCGAGACCAGCGAGATCCATCCGCGGCTCTCGGACGGCCAGCGCGAGGCTGACCTGGAGATCGCCATCGAGAACGTGGCCGGCGATCTTGCCGACATGGCTGCGCTCAACGGCAAGTCGATGGAGGACATCGACGACGACTTCGAGGCGGCGCTCAGCCTGCGCGATCGCTATGAGCGGCTCTGGGAGGTGCTGCACCAGGACGTCACCATCCACCCCGACAAGCGCTATCGCGTGGACAAGCGGCTCAAGGCGCTGCATGAGCTGGGCTACGTCGTGGACGAGGTCATCCTCGAGCCGGGCGAGGACGGCACCGAGGATCTGCGCCTGCGCGTCTCGGTCGCCGGCCGTGACTACCACTCCAGTCGGCTGCGACAGCTGACCGGCATCGAGGCAGGGGAGGGCCAGTCGGCCATCCTCCTCAACGACCTGACGGCCTGGGCCGGCATGGGCTGGGCCGGTGACTGGGAGACGAAGGAGGGCGAGAGCGGCCGGACC
>DATHSE010000077.1:0-14137 GCA_035464455.1 Anaerolineae bacterium
GCCGCCACGTCCTCGTCGATCCCCGGCCAGTGGTGCCACACGTTGGTCATCGGCAGCACCACGTACTCGGCGAAGGCGCCGTCACGTCCGACGCCCAGGCCGATGCTATGGGCGCAGAGGTGCCGACGGCCGGCCATGCAGTTGCGGCAGCGGCCACAGACCACGTGGCCCTCGCCGCTCACGATGTCACCGGGGTGGAAGTCGCTGACGTTCGAGCCGACTGCGACGATCTCACCCACGAACTCATGGCCCACCACCAGCGGCGGCTCGATGGTCGCCGCGGCCCAGCCATCCCAGGCCTGGATATGCAGGTCCGTCCCGCAGATGCCCGCCTTGCGGATCCTGATGAGGACGTCGTTGATGCCGGGCGCGGGCTGGGGGACATCACGTAGCTCCAGGCCCGGGGCTCGGCTGGTCTTGACAAGGGCGCGCATCCGTCCCCTCCTCCGCGGTCGTCGACGACACCATCATCCGCCCCTGACGGGACTGCGTCCATGCCGAAGCGCAGCTGGCCGGTCTGGCCCGGACCTGCCATGTGGACGGCAGCCGGCGCCACGATGTGCGGTGTGACCGCGGACAAGGCACAACGGCGGGGTCGTTGGGGGCGAAACGGCCCTACATGCGGCCGGGCACGAGGCAGACGCTGGTATGCAATCGAATACGCTCGAGCCACCGGAGGCTTTCCCCCCTGGCGTCCCGACGAGCCGAGTCGTGGGCCATGTCCGACATAGCCGTCCGAACACCGCCCGCGGTTGCCGCCTCTGGCGACCCGCGGGCGTTTGAGCACAAGAGGCGACACACCATGCCAAAGGCAGCAGTCCCGCCCCCGCCACCCCCGGTCGGGGGTTCGCGCGCGCCGACCTTCCAGGAGGAGGTCATCGCCATGATCCCGGCCGATTCGCGGCTCGAGGCCTGCATCCAGTGCGGCACCTGCGGTGGCTCCTGTCCGTCGTACGCGGACATGGACCACACCCCGCGACAGATCTTCGCGCTGATCCGGGCCGGTGCTCGCGACAAGGTGATGGACAGCAACACGCCCTGGATGTGTGTCAGCTGCTATCTCTGCGCCGTCCGCTGCCCACAGCAGATCCACATCCCGGACGTGATGTACGCGCTGAAGGCGAAGGCGACGCAGGAGCGGCGCGTGCCCAGCCACGTCGCACCGGACTTCTCCAAGACCTTTGTCGACTACATCCACAAGTACGGTCGCAGCTTCGAAGTGGGCCTCGTGGCCAAGCACTACCTGCGCCATTACGTGACCCGACTGCCCGGCATGACCACCTCGGGCATCGGCATGGTCACCAAGGGCCGCATGGGCTTCCGGCCCCACCAGATCAGGGGCGTCGCCGGGCTCAACGCCATCCTCGACCGCGCTTCCGAGATCGAGCAGGCGAAGCAGCGCGGCCTCTTCGAAGAGCGGCCGCAGAGCGGGGGAACACACTGATGGCCAGCCAGTACATGTACTACCCCGGCTGCTCGATGGATGGCACCGGCAAGGCCTACCACGACTCCATCCAGGCCGTGCTGCCCGAGCTGAACATCGGCCTGGCCGAGCTGGATGACTGGAACTGCTGCGGTGCCACCGAGTACATGGGCATCAGCCCCCTGCGCTCACAGGCCCTGGTGGGACGCAACCTGGCTCTGGCGGAGAAGCAGAAGAACGGCACTGACACGCTCGTCGCCCCCTGCAGCGCCTGCTACGTGAACCTGGCCCGCACGGACGCCTACGTGCGCGAGTCAGCCGAGCTGGCGGCCAGCGTCAACGATGCCCTCGGGGCGGACGGCATGAGCTACACGCCGGGTTCGGTCAAGGTCCGGCATCTGCTCGAGATCATGATCGACGATATCGGCCTCGAGGAGGTCGGCAACCACGTCACGCGACCGCTCACGGGCCTCAAGCTGGCGCCCTACATGGGCTGCCTGGTGTCGCGCCCCGATTACGACGATCGCTGGCAGCACCGCGAGCATCCGCACGCGCTCGATCAGCTGTTGCTCGCCCTCGGCGCCGACGTGGTGGAGTACTCCCGGCGGACCGACTGCTGCGGCGGCCACATGACACAGATCAGCCCCGAGACGGGCCTCGAGCTCATCCGACGCCTCATCGTCGAGGCCGAGCGGGTCGGCGCACATGCGCTGGTCACGGTCTGCCCCATGTGCCAGATGAACGTGGACTTCTACCAGCGGGAGATGAACCATCACTTCCGTGAGAACCATCACATGCCCATCCTGTTCTTCACGCAGCTGATGGGTCTGGCCTATGGCATGCCGGCCAAGAAGCTGGGCTTCGGGCGCGAGATCATCTCGGCCCGGCCTGCACTCAGCCACATCGGCATCGAGGCCCCGCTGACCGAGGAGGAGGAGGCCCAGAGGGCCGCCGAGGCCAAGCCCGTGCGGCGACGGCGCGGCGATCCTGCGCTGCCGACTCCGGCGCCGCGAGAGGACGAGGAGGAGCTGCGATGACCGCCCCCAAGATCGGCGTCTACATCTGCCACTGCGGCTCCAACATCGCCTCCATGGTCGATGTCGAGGGAGTCCGCGACTGGGCCGCCTCAGAGCTGGCCGACAAGGGCGTGGTCGTTTCACGCGACTACCCCTTCATGTGTTCCAGCCTCGGGCAGGAGCTCATCGAGAACGACATCAAGGAGTACGGCCTCGAGCGGATCGTGGTGGGCGCCTGCTCTCCGCACATGCACGAGAAGACCTTCCGCGAGGCCAGCGCCAACGCCGGCCTGAACCCCTACCTGGCCGAGCTGGTGTCCATCCGCGAGCAGGTCTCGTGGGTACACACCGACAAGGTCAAGGCGACCGAGAAGGCCAAGGCCATCATCGCCGGCGGCGTCTACCGGGTGCACGAGCAGGTGCCCCTGGAGCCGCTCATCGCCCCGGTCAACAGCGCCACGCTCATCGTGGGCGGCGGCATCGCCGGCATCACCGCGGCCCTGGAGATCGCCGACGCCGGCTACCCGGTCCACATCGTGGAGCGCGAGCCGTCCATCGGCGGCCACATGGCCCAGTACGACAAGACCTTCCCCACGCTTGACTGTGCGGCCTGCATCCTGACCCCCAAGATGGTCGATGCCGGTGCGCATCCCAACATCACGCTCCACACCTGGAGCGAGGTGGTCGACGTCTCAGGCTCGGTGGGCGACTTCAAGATCCGCGTCAAGCACAAGCCGCGCATGGTCGTCGAAGCCGACTGCACCGGCTGTGGCATCTGCATCGAGAAGTGCCCGGTGCAGGTCATCGACACCGGCTTCGAGGCCGGCATCGGCTACCGCAAGGCGATCTACACGCCCTTCCCGCAGGCAGTGCCGAAGTACCCGGTCCTGACGCCGGACGACTGCACGTACTTCGCCAAGGGCACCTGCAAGGCTTGCGAGAAGTTCTGCCCTGTCGACTGCATCGACTTCACGCAGACCGACGAGTTCGTGGAGCTGACCGTCGGCAACATCCTGCTGGCAACCGGCTTCCAGCCCTTCGACGCTCGCCGCATCGAGTCCTTCGGATACGGCCGGCTGCCCAATGTGTTCACCTCCATGGAGTTCGAACGCATGAGCAACGCCGCCGGCCCGACCGGAGGCAAGATCGTGCTGCGGGATGGGGTCACCGAGCCCAAGTCGGTGACCATCATCCATTGCGTCGGCTCTCGCGACAAGAACACCAACGAGTACTGCTCTGCGATCTGCTGCATGCAGTCGCTCAAGTTCGCGCACCTGGTCAGGGAGCACACCGGCGCCGACGTGTACGAGTGCTACATCGACATGCGCACTCCGGGCAAGGGCTATGACGAGTTCTACAACCGCATCCTCGACGAGGGCACGCAGTTCATCCGCGGGCGGGTGGCCGAGGTGACCGACTCGCTGCGATACCCGGAGGAAGAGGGCCACGAGGGCCGGCTCATCGTGCAGGTCGAGGACACCCTCGCCGGTGTCAAGCGCCGCATCCCGGCCGACATGGTCATCCTCTCGACCGGCTTGGAGCCGCAGCCGGATGCCACCGAGGTGGCGCGCATGTTCGGCGTCGGCTGCAGCACCAACGGCTTCATCATCGAGCGTCACGCCAAGCTGGCGCCGGTGGCCACCATGACCGACGGCGTCTTCGCGGCCGGTGCCACGCTCGGCCCACGTGACATCCCCACCAGCGTCTCCAACGGCGCGGCGGCGGCGGCGACCATCCTCAGCCGCATCGCCCAGGGTCAGATCGCGATGGAGCCGTACCGGGCGACCGTGGACGCCGCGCGTTGCTCCGGCTGTCGCATCTGCAACGACCTGTGTCCGTTCAGCGCCATCACCTTCGATGAGGCTGCGATGGTGACCGAGATCAACCCCAAGCTCTGCCAGGGCTGTGGCGTGTGCGTGGCCGCGTGTCCCGCCAACGCCATCTCCGGCAGCGGCTTCAGCCACGACCAGATCATCGCCCAGATCGATGGGCTGTTGAGCTACCCGGGCGGTGGCGACGGCAGACCCGTCGAGGAAGCGGTGGGAGCCACGGCATGACTGCACCAGTGACCACGACCCAGACCCCCACGCCAGGCCCCGTCGGTGAGCCATTCGAGCCGCTCATCCTGGGTTTCACCTGCAACTGGTGCAGCTACCGTGCGGCCGACCTGGCCGGCACCGCGCGCACCAAGTACCCGCACAACGTGCGGCTCATCCGCCTGATGTGCTCGGGGCGCATGGAGCCCGAGTTCATCCTCGAGGGCTTCGCCAAGGGCGCCGACGCGGTGATCATGACCGGCTGCTGGCCGGAGGACTGTCACTACCGCATCCAGTCGGTGAAAGCACTGCGGCGGTTCCTGTTCCTGCGCCGGACGCTCTCCGACCTGGGCATCGAGCCAGCTCGGCTGCAGCGCTTCTACGCCAGCGCCGCCGAAGGGCAGCGCTTCGCCGACGAGATCGCCCGCATCGTGGCCGAGGTCAGGGCGCTCGGCCCCATCCAGCCTGAGATCCGAGTGGCCCTCGACGGGCATCCCGTCGCGCCCGCCCCAGCCGCTGAGCCCGTGGAGGTCGAGGCATGACCATCCAAGCCATCGAGCCGACCGAGGCCATCGCGCCGACCGAGGCTGAAGGCGTGTCTGAAGGCGTGGCCAAACCGCGCTACAAGCTGGCGATGTACTGGGCCTCCGCCTGTGGTGGCTGCGACGTCGCCGTGCTGAACCTGGGCATGAAGCTCATCGAGTTCACCGAGCGCTGGGAGCCGGTCTTCTGGCCGGCCGCCATGGATGCCAAGCGCCAGGACGTCCGCGCCATGGAGGATGGCGAGATCGACGTCTGCCTCTTCGACGGTGGCATCCGTACCGACGAGGACGCGGAGATGGCGCACCTGCTGCGGGCCAAGTCGAAGGTGCTGGTGGCCTTCGGGTCCTGCGCCGGCGAAGGCTGCATCCCGGGACTCGCCAACCAGCGCTCCATCGAGCACGTGTTCGCCGCGGCCTATGACCCCGAGCTCAACGACGTCAACGGCGGCCTGCCCAACGGGCCCTGGGAATCCCCCTACGGCGAGCTGGAGCTGCCCACGCTGTCGGTACGGCTCCGCACGCTGGGCCAGGTGGTCGACGTCGACTACTCGGTGCCGGGCTGCCCGCCCGAGACCGAGCGCATCGCCGAGGTCCTGGGGGCCGTCACCGCCGCCCTGGACGGGACCGGCCCGCTGCCGCCGAAGGGCGCCGTTCTCGGCGCCGGCAACTCGACCGTCTGCGACGAGTGCAAACGCGAGCGCGGCGTCAAGCACATCACGGAGTTCAAGCGCATCCAGACGCTCGCCGAGATCGATCCCACCCTGTGTCTGCTCGAGCAGGGCCTGCCCTGCTGTGGCCCGGCAACTCGCGACGGCTGCGGCGCCAAGTGCCCGGCCGCCGGCGCTCCCTGTATCGGCTGCTACGGCGCCACGCAGGGTGTCAACGACTTTGGCGCGCGGCTGCTGTCGGCCTATGCCTCGGTGGTGGATGCCAGCGAGCCCGAGGACATCGAACGCATCCTGGCCGGCCTGCCAGACACCGTGGGCCAGTTCTATCGCTTCAGCCTGGCAGCCTCGCTGCTTCACGGGGGTCGGTCATGACACGCATCACCATCGATCCCGTCACACGCCTTGAGGGTCACGGCAAGATCGAGATCCTCCTCGATGACCTCGGCAACGTGGAGCACACCTACTTCCAGATCCCGGAGCTGCGAGGCTTCGAGGCCTTCTGCGTGGGTCGACCCGTGGAAGACATGCCAGCGCTGACCAACCGCATCTGCGGCGTCTGTCCGGAAGCCCATCACATGGCTGCCGCCAAGGCGGCCGACGCGGTCTACGGCGTCACGCCGCCGCGGACGGGGCGGATGCTGCGAGAGCTGCTCTACAACGCCTTCTACGTCACCGACCACGCCACCCACTTCTACGTCCTCAGCGGGCCAGACCTGATCATGGGGCCCGACGCCCCCAAGGCCGAGCGCAACATCCTCGGCGTGGTCAAGAAGGTCGGCGCCGAGGTCGGCGGCAAGGTGATCGATACTCGCAAGGCCGGTCACCGCGTCATCGAGATCATCGGCGGGCGGCGGATCCATCCCTGCACCGGCGTGCCGGGTGGCATGACCAAGGCCATCAGCGACGCGGAGCGCGACGAGATCAAGGCACTCGGCGACGCGATGGTGGAGTTCGCCAGCTTCAGCCTCGATCTCTTCGCCTCGATGCTGCAGGACGAAGCCATCGAGGAGATCGTCAAGGGAGACCTCTACACCCACCAGACGTACTACAGCGGCCTCGTCGATGCGGACGACAAGGTCACCTTCTATGACGGCCAGATCAAGGTCGTCGCGCCCGATGGCGAGGTACACGGCCAGTACGAGCCCAAGGACTATCGCGACTGGATCAGCGAGAAGGTGGAGCCGTGGACCTTCCTGAAGTTCCCCTACCTCAAGAAGGTCGGCTGGAAGGGTCTCGTCGACGGCAAGGATTCGGGCATGTACACGGTGGCGCCGCTCGGCCGGCTCAACGTCGCGTCGGGCATGGCCACCCCGAAGGCGCAGGCGGCGTACGAGCAGTACTTCGCCACGTTGTCACCCGACGGCACGCCGGTACACAGCCGTGGTGCCACCCACTGGGCGCGGCTCATCGAGATGATGCAGGCGGCCGAGACAGTGCAGGCCCTGGTCAACGATCCCGAGATCACCTCGCCCAACGTCCGCGCGGTTCCCACCGAGACCCCCACGGAGGGTGTCGGCACGGTGGAGGCGCCGCGTGGCACCCTCACGCACCACTATTGGACCGACGAGAACGGCGTGATCACCCGTGTCAACCTCATCGTCGGCACCACCAACAACTACGGCCCCATCGCGATGTCCGTGGACAAGGCCGCCCGCAGCCTCATCTCGGAGGGCACCGTGGTGACCGACGGCCTGCTCGATCGCATCGAGATGGGCTTCCGCGCGTATGACCCCTGCTTCGGCTGTGCCACGCACACCATGCCGGGGCAGATGCCCATGATCGTCACCATCCGGGACAAGGCCGGCAACACGCTGAAGGAGCTGCGGCGTGACTGACGCGTTCGAGCCCGGGGAGACCTACGGCCTGCGCATCGCCGAACCCGGCGACACGCTCGTGGTGGGGCTGGGCAATCCCATCCTGGGTGACGACGGAGTGGGTTGGCGGGTGATCGACGAGCTCGATGGGCTCGATCATGCCGAGGCCAGCCTGCAGCAGGCCTGCGTCGGGGGCGTGAGCCTGATGGAGCTCCTGGTGGGCTATCGACGTGCCATCATCGTCGACGCCATCATCGACCCGGCGCAGGAGACGGGGAGCGTCTGGTGCCGGCCGTTGTCAGCGGTGGAGACACGTGACGCGAGCCATCTGGACTCGACGCATGATGCACCGCTGCCCGCCGCCATCGAGGCTGGTCGCGCGATGGGCGCGGTCCTGCCGTCTGACATCGAGGTCGTCGGCATCGTCATCGAGCGTGGCGATGTCTTCGGCGAGCAGTTGAGTGACAGGGTCGCGGCGGCCGTGCCGGTCGCGGCGGCATTGGTCGCAGGGGCGCTGCAAGGGCCGCGTCCGTCATCGCTAGGAGGGGAGCCAGTCCATGCATGAAGCTGGAGTCACCGAACGGATCCTGGAAGTCGTGCTCGCGCACGCCAAGGAGGCCCACGCGAGGCGCGTGACCGACGTGTACCTCGACGTCGGCGAAGAGTCCGGCATCGACACCGAGTCGGTCGAGCTGCACTGGCCGATGCTCAGCGAAGGCTCCGTAGCCGAGGGTGCCGCCCTCCACTTCAACACGGCCACGCAGGAGCCGTTCTCCTTCCGCCTCACCAGCATCGAGGTCGACGAGCCGGACGAGTAGGCAGCTCCCCCGCCCTGCCGCCGCGAGCCCCGCGACACCATCGCGGGGCTCAGTCGTGGCGGCGTTCCTGCGCCAGCTCAGGTGGCGATGCGGCGATGGGTACGAAGCGCGCGGCATCGAACGCCACCGACCGCGCCATCGACTCGCTCTCATCGGTCCTGTCTGCCAGCTGCACGATCGGCGTGCTGGAGAGGTGGTGGATGCCCAGGCTGACCCAGGTGCCCTGCCGCTTCTGCTGGTTGCGTACGCGCGTGACCCAGCCGCTGCTCGTCTTGACGCGGTAGCTCGCACGGCGGCTGGTGGCGTGGGCGACCGGGATGTGGACGAGGACGTCGTACCAGCCGGCTTGCGCCAGCAGCGGCTTCCAGGCGCCGTACAGCGTGCGTGCACCGTCGCGGGTGGGAGCCCAGAAGTGGTGGCCGCCATAGCCTTCCGCTCCTTCGGCCCAGCCGCTGCCGAAGCGATGGAAGGCACTGTCGAGGTCGTCCACCTCCACCGTCGCCTGGGCCGGCGGAGGATGTGCTGCGACACAGGCGGCGACGAGCGCACCGATGTCGAGCCGAGCCTGGCTGACCAACCGACCCGCGAGCGAGCCCGTGAAAGCGCCACTGTCGAGGAGCAGCTCGCGCAGCCTGGCTGGCGGCAGGGTCGGAGCGACGCTGGCACAGAGCGCCACGGCGCCGCTGGCATGCGCCGCGGCCATGCTGGTGCCGCTCAGGCGCGCGTAGCTGCCCGTTGCCACCGGGAATGTGCTGATGATGGCGGACCCCGGCGCTGCCAGGTCCACCCCACTGGCGCCCCGGTTCGAATCGGAGGCGAGCTCCCCGTCCGATCGCAGGTTCGCCACCGCGACCACGCAGTCCCAGCCTCGCGGGCTGCCGTCGGCCCGGGTGACGCAGCGATACGCAGCCGGGTAGGCCGGGCTCGCGTCGATGTCTCGACCTTCGTTGCCGGCCGCGGTGATGAAGAGGATGCCGGCGTCTCCGCCGCGATCGATGGCGTCGTTGAGCGCCCGGCTGTAGCCGCCCCCACTCCAGCTGTTGTTGGTGGCGACGATGTCCAGCCCGTGTCGGATCTTGAGGTCGGTGATGTAGTCGAGCGCCCGGATCGCGTCGCTGACGTAGCCGCCGCCTGGCCCCATGAACTTGGCCGCGATGAGCGACACCCGCCAGTTGACGCCGGCCACGCCCACCCCGTTGCCTCCCCGGGCCCCGATGGTGCCTGCCACGTGCGTGCCGTGGTCATCGGCGGTGCTGTCGTAGACGGTGGCGTCATCGTGGTAGAAGTCCCAGCCCCAGACGTCGTCGACGTAGCCGTTGCCGTCCTCGTCGACACCGTCAACGGTCTCGGCCGGATTGCGCCAGATGTTGTCGGCCAGCTCGGGATGCTGGATCGCCACGCCCTCGTCGATGATGCCGACGAAGATGCCTGAGGCACCCACGTGACCGGCGGACCATGCCTCACCCGCCCCCGATCCGAAGGGATTGGCGTGCGGCACCGTCGCCTCACCATACGCACCCCATTGCTCGCCGGCGAGGTAGTACGGGTCATCCGCGGTCGCGGCGGTCCAGACCCGGTAGTCCGGCTCGGCATACGAGACCCCGGGCGCCTGCCTGACGGCACGGATCGCGCCGGCCACCGGCTGGCCGGCTCCGAGCTCGAGGACGGCGACATCGGGGGCGATGGGCGAGGCTGCTCTTGGCCAGGCCGGGCCGGCGACGGCCAGCGCTCGCCGCCGCTCACGTCTCGTCGCGTCCGGCTCGAAGCCCACGATGACGCGGTCGGCAGCGTGGGCGGGCAGCCACGCCGGCGCGGCCCCAGCTGTCGACGCCGGGTCGGCGGTCACTAGGAGCACCGGGAGCGCCAGGAGCACCACGGTCAGCAGGAGATGGCGCGGCCAGGGCGCCGGTAGACGAGACACCATGTCGAACACCCTAGCGGCGGCCACTTATCACGCGCATAGCGCCGTGTGGACGGCAACCACGGGACGACCCGCACGTGCGCATCGACCGACGGCGGCCTAGCGTGAGCGCATGACCGGTACCACCACAGCCCCTCGACCGGGACCAGCCGAGCGCGTGCTGGCTGGCGCCGTCCGGCGCACGAAGCGCCTGCTGCTGCGCTTCGTCATGCAGCCGACCCTGCGCCTCGAGGACGAGCTCGCCCGGCGGCCAGACGTCGTCCATGCCAGCCCGGGCGCGCCGCGACGCATCGAGATCGTGGCCGAGTCGATGAAGGTCGAGGGCCTCCATCGGCCCGTGCCCGGCTTCCCTCGCTCCATGCCGTATGTGCTCTCGTGCGCCCGTGACATCAATGCGTCGCTCAGGGAGGTCAAGGACGGTCCGGCCGCGGGGCGCGTGTCGATGGACGATGCGGCGCGCGCCGGCCTGGAGGCCTTCATGCGCTCGCTAGGTATCGACGCCTTCGGCTACACGCGCGTTCCTCCCCGGCTCATCTTCGAGGGCAAGGCCGTGCTCCACGCCAACGCCATCGTGCTGCTGATGGAGATGGACAGGCAGCGGCTGGATACGGCACCCAGCCCTGACGCCGCCGTGATGGTCCTCGAGACGTACAGTCAGCTCGGCATCGCCGCCAACCGGGTGGCACGCTATCTGCGCCGTCGGGGCTACTCAGCCCAAGCCGGTCACCCGCTCGGCGGGCTGGCGCTGTACCCACCCCTGGCAGAGGCTGCCGGTCTCGGCAGACAGGGCATGCACGGTCTCCTCATCACACCGCGGTTCGGCCCGCGAGTCCGGCTCGCCACCGTCTTCACCAGCATCGAGGACCTGCCTGACACGGCCAGCGACGAGCACGCCTGGATCGACGACTTCTGCCGTGCATGCGCCAAGTGCGTGCGCCGGTGCCCACCGGCGGCCATCCGCAGCGAGCCGCTCCGCTTCGACAGCGGCCGAGCCAGCTGCGTCGATGCCGACCGCTGCCTGCCCTACTTCGTGCGCCACAACGGCTGCTCCATCTGCGTCGCCGTATGCCCCTTTCACCAGCGCGACTACGGATGGCTGCATGATCGATGGACGTGTCATGGTCGGCACACCGATGCGCTGCGCGCTGACCCCCCGGCCGGCTTTCCGGAGCACCTTCGTCAGCCGAGCGCTCGTCAGGCTGCCGCCGGCGAGGAGGGCAGCAGCCATGGTGCAGACATCGTACGGTAGCGTCAGCAGCCTGACATCCATCGCCCTGGAGGCACCATGACCAGCGAGCTCCCACCTGGCGTCCAGATCGAGACCGTCTTTCTCGTCGAGGCCCAGTACACACCCGAGGCGGCTGAGCGCCGGCCGGCCGTCCGCGCCGAGCACCTCACCCGGGTGGCGGAGCTGCTTCGGAACGGCACCATCATCGAGGGTGGCGCCTACAGCGACGCACTGACCTCCTCCATCATGCTGGTCCGAGCCGAGGACGCCCCAGCGGCCCTCGCCATCGCTCGCGCCGACGTCTACGTCAAGGCTGGTGTCTGGAGCGACATCAGCGCACGTCCCTTCGGTCGAGTCGTCACCACGGGCTAGGCTGCCCGGTCGAAGACCGAGCCGACCTGGGGCAGCGGATAGGGGCTGACCCGGATCGCCTGTGGGGTGTCGTTCGCGATCGCTCCTGACCCACTCTGGGCCGGCTTGCCAGGCACCTTCCGCTTCGGGCTCCTGTCTGCTGCCAGCGCGTCAGCGAGCTCGCCGAAGTAGGGCTCATTGGCCATCCGGCCCACAAGACGCAGCTGCCAGATGTGCACCTGGTGATACTTGTAGTGGTTGGTGCGGCTGTGCAGGCCGTACAGGCTGACCCGACCCTCGCGCCGGTAGGTCCCGGCGCGGTCCCGCATCGTGGTCAGGGCGCCCTGCAGCAGCCATCGCGCATCTGCCGAACGCGTGTGCTGCCAGTACTCGTAGAGACCGACCAGCGCGTGGAGATGCGCGTTGAGGACGTGATCCGGCCTGGCGTTGGGATAGTGCTCCAGCCAGAGGTATCCGCCGTCCGCCACGTAGGCGACCCACGGGCGCTGGAGGTCCGGCTCCTTGCTGCCGAGCCGACGGTAGCTCTGGAAGACCTTCTCGGCCGCGTGCAGGTGCACCGCGTCACCCGTCACGCGATGGAGGCGCACGAAGAACGACAGCACCAAGCCCTGGGACATGGCGTTGAACCACGGAGCCGTGAGGCCCTCGGGCGGGTAGTCGAACCAGAAGGGCAGCCACCAGGCGTCGTCCTGCTCGATGGCCATCTCCCGCAGGTGCTCGGCGTGCACCAAGGCCTGGTCCAGCTGTGTGCGGTCGCCTGTGTCGCGGAAGGCGTCGATGCGCTTCATGCCGTTGATGGCGACCGAGCCCGGCCGGTAGTACCAGCCGCCGTCCGTCCAGCGGAAGAGGCGGATGCCCTTGTCGTCGGTCGGCGGCCTGGCCGGCAGCACCGGCGGTGGGTCAGCTGTCCAGGGCAGCCGATCGAAGGGCAGGTCGACGAGGTCGAAGTGGCGCGCATGGTAGGGCGGCGGCTCGTCTGGTTCGCTCGCCATCGCCGGGTCGGACCGAGAAGGGGACCCGGCGGTAACGACCACCAGCGCCAAGAGGAGCGCGAGGGGAGCACGTCGATCCATCCGCCTTCTCCGTCGTGCGGTCAGGCGCCGCAGCCAGCATGAGCCTACCCTCTGGACAATCGATGCGTCCGCATCGTCTCCACGCGGCGGTACGCCGACCTGGGCGCGTTGTCGGCGGGTGGTGCGTCCTGTTCACGCGCGACGCCGCAGGGCCAGGTAGCTCAGGCCCAGCGAGACGGCGCACCAGCCCATCAGCAGCACGAATGAGCCGGTCGCGAGCGGAAAGGTGTCAGTCGCCAGCGAGCCGCGGATGACCTCGCCCATCGCCTGCACCGGCAGCACCGCGTGGACCGACTGCAGCCACTCGGGCAGCCGCTCGGCGGGGAAGTTGATGGGAGAGAACATGAGCACGCCGACCACGAGCACCTGCGTCAGCAGCATGGCGATCATCGGCGGCAGCAGGCTGGCCATGGCGTAGCCCACCGCCGCAGCCGTGGTGGCCACGAGCAGCACGGCCGGGATGATGGCCAGGCTCACCGAGAGAGCGAGGTCGAAGACCCAGGCACCCAGTGCGACGGCAAAGGCGACACCGGGGAGCACGATGAGCAGCCATACCGTCAGGTCGGCCAGCAGATAGACCATCCGCGGCACGGGCAGGCTGCGCATGTAGTCGAGCGTGCCCTGCAGCTTCGCCTGGGAAACCACCTGTGGCAGTGCCACGAGGCCCATGGTGATGAGCGCGATGGACGGTGCACCGGTCGCCAGGAACAGGATGGTGAGCTCGTCGATCTGGGGGAATAGCAGGGGATAGCCCGCCACGATGCCCAGGGCAAAGAGCACCTGGACGACGATGGCCAGCGGCAGGAACGACTTCAGCCGCAGAGCCTGCCATCGCACAAGCAGGCTGTAGCTACGCAGCAGATGCATGGGACACCTCCTCGGTCGATACCGCCGGCGCTGCAGCTAGACGGCCAGCGGATGGAGCGGAAACAAGATCGACGTACACGTCCTCGAGGGACGCCGGAGTCAGCGCGAACTCACCGATGCGTCGTTCCGAGCGCAGCGTCTGTGCCCACCCGATGGCCTCGGCGGCTCGGCCAGCCTCGACGATGGCGCGCACCCGTGGCCCGTTCGCCTGATAGCGCAACACGAACGAGGCGATCGGCGGAGCGGGGAGACCCGGCTCCAGCGAGAGGTCGAGCCGAAGCTCGTGCTCGAGGCCGGACTTCAGCTGGGCCGGTGAGCCCTCTGCTACCACGCGCCCGGCATCGAGGATGGCGAGGCGA
>DATHSE010000078.1:0-2250 GCA_035464455.1 Anaerolineae bacterium
TCGAGCAGGATGACCACGTCGCGACCGCTCTCGACCTGCCGCTTGGCGATCTCCAGCGCCATCTCGGCCACGTGCGTGTGGTTCTCGGTGGGCTCGTCGAAGGTCGAGGAGATGACCTCGCCCTTCACCGAGCGGCGCATGTCGGTGACCTCCTCGGGCCGCTCGCCGATGAGCGCCACCATGAGCAGGATCTCCGGGTAGTTGTCCGTGATGCCGTTGGCGATGTTCTTGAGCAGCATCGTCTTGCCAGCCTTGGGCGGGCTGACGACCAGCGCACGCTGGCCCTTGCCGATGGGGTTTACGAGGTTGACCAGCCGCTGGCTCAGGTTCTTGGGGTCGGATTCGAGGTTGATGAGCTGGTATGGGTGGATGGGCGTGAGCTCGTCGAAATGGGGGCGGCGGCGAGCGTCGTTGGGGTCGATGCCGTTGACCGTGTCGACGCGCACGAGGCCCCAGTACTTCTCGCCCTTCTTGGGCGGACGCGGGATGCCGGCGACGCGATCGCCCGCACGCAGCCCGAAGCGGCGCACGTGACTGGAGCTGACATAGATGTCATCAGGGCTGGGCATGAGGCCGCGGCGGCGCATGAAGCCGTAGCCGTCCTCGACCAGGTCCAGGATGCCGGCGGCGTAGCGCTGGCCCTGCTGCTCGGACTGGCGGCGCATGATCTGCTCGACGAGCTCGTCACGAGCCATGCCATCGACGTCCCCGACGTCAAGGTCGCCACCGATGCGGGCGAGCTCTTCAGCGTCCTTCTTCTCGAGTTCCTTGATGTCCATCGTTCTGTGCTGTCAGTCCCTTG
The DNA here is from genome assembly GCA_035464455.1 of Anaerolineae bacterium. GTDB lineage: Bacteria > Chloroflexota > Limnocylindria > Limnocylindrales > CSP1-4 > JAFMJV01. The sequence continues at coordinate 803 of DATHSE010000078.1, forward strand.
CGGCATGGGGGTGAAGGCTCGACATCGCATCGCGCAACGCGCAGGGCGTGGTGAGTCATCGGGATGGGTGCCGTCCGTGCCTGAAGCCGCGTAGCGACCGGGACGTGTGCCGGCCTGGCGCGGTCAGCGCGGTCGGAGGCGAGAGTCGATAGTAGCACGCACCCGGCATCGGTCAACACGCTCCCGGGATCGCTCGATCATCCTGCGGCCGCGAGCACGCACTCCGCTGGACCTGTACGGCTCCGCTGCGCTGCGCTGGGGCGGCCGACACAAGCGGCATCAGGGCTTGGCGGCCAGCTCCTCCTGGGCCCGCGTCCAGTCAGCCTTGAAGGAGGCGATGCCAGAGTCGGTCAGCGGGTGCCTGACCATCTGCTGGAAGACCTTGAACGGCAGCGTCGCAACGCCGGCACCCGCCAGCGCGCCGTCGATGACGTGGCGCGGCGTGCGGGTGGAGGCCACGATGATCTCCGCTTCCAGCCCATGGATCTCGATGATGGCGGCCAGCTCACGCACCATGTCCATGCCCTCCTCGCTGATGTCGTCGAGGCGGCCCACGAAGGGCGACAGGTAGGTGGCACCTGCCTTGGCCGCGAGGAGCCCCTGCGCCGAGCTGAAGATCAGCGTGCAGTTGGTCCTGATGCCCTCCTCCGCGAACGTCGAGATGGCCGTCAGCCCGATCTCGGACATGGGCACCTTCACGACGATGTTGGCAGCGATCTGGGCGAAGGCACGGCCCTCCCGCAGCATGCCCTCGAGGTCGTCGGCCACGACCTCTGCGCTGACCGGGCCGGAGGTGATGCCGGCGATCTCGCGCAGCACATCGGGGTACGTCCCGCCACCGGCCCTCGCGAACAGCGTCGGATTGGTGGTCACGCCATCGAGCACCCCCCAGCTGTGGACCGTGCGGATCTCGTCGATGACGGCCGTATCGAGGAATAGCTTCATGTCGGCTGGACTCCTCCCAGGAGGGTTGTAGGCGAGCAGGGACGTGTCGGGGCATTGTACGACCTGGCCTCGTTGGGCTGGGCCGGTCTGCCTCCCGCTGCGCTCGACCGCCTATCGTGTGAGCCTACTACGCGCCGCTTGGCGAGTGACCCGAACAGGAGATGTGGCATGGATCCGAACGGCAAGGTGGCCATCGTGACCGGGGCGACGCGCGGCATGGGCCGAGCCATCTCGGAACGCCTCGCGGGAGCCGGCGCGACGGTGGCGCTCATAGCACGCGATCAGGCGGAACTCGAGGCCACCGAAGCGGCGATCGGCAGTGCCGGTGGCACGGCGTCCGGGTTCGCCACGGATGTGACCGAACGCGCCTCGGTCGAAGCCATGGCTGCAGCCGTCCTCGAACGCTTCGGTGCCATCGACCTGCTGGTCAACTGCGCGTTCTGGGGACCCCCGGGCAGTCTTGAGCAGACCGACGAGGCATTCTGGGATCGCACCCTGGACAC
>DATHSE010000079.1:0-1575 GCA_035464455.1 Anaerolineae bacterium
CCGCGAGCACGAGCCTGAGCGCTGGGCCCGTGCCCGGCACATGCTGCTGCCCAAGGACTACGTGCGCTTCAAGCTGACCGGCGAGCACGCGCTCGATGTGGCCGATGGCGCCGGAACGGTGCTCTTCGACCTTCGCACGCGCACCTGGTCGGATGAGGTCGTCGCGGCGCTCGGCCTCGATCCCGCGTTACTGCCGAGGACCGTCGAGGGACCCGAGATCGTCGGCAGCGTGACCGAGGAGGCGGCTGTCGCCACGGGCCTGCGTGCCGGAACGCCGGTGGTGGGCGGGGCAGGGGACCAGGCAGCCAATGCCGTCGGCACCGGTGCAGTCGTGCCCGGCATCGGCGCCATGTCGGTGGGGACCTCCGGAGTGGTCTTCGTGCCCACGGCAGCGCCGGCCATCGAGCCTGACGGCCGCCTGCATGCCTTCTGCCACGCGGTCCCTGGCACCTGGCACCTGATGGGCGTCACGCTGTCGGCAGCCGGTTCGCTGAAGTGGCTGCGCGACGAGCTCGCGCCGGACAAGAGCTGGGATGAGCTGACTGCGCTGGCCGAGCCGATCCGTCCTGGCAGCGATGGGCTCGTGTTCCTGCCCTATCTCTCGGGCGAGCGCACGCCCTACCCCGATCCGCTGGCGCGTGGTGCATTCGTGGGCCTGACCGTGCGCCACGGCCTTGGCCACATGGTGCGGGCGGTGCTGGAGGGCGTCGCCTTCAGCCTGCGTGACGTCTTCGAGCTGGTACGCGACACTTCGCCGGAGCCGCTGCGCGAGCTGCGAGCGTCCGGCGGCGGCACCAACAGCGTGCTGTGGAAGCAGATCATCGCCGACGTGCTGGGCGTGCCTATCTCGTTGACGCGCACGGCCGAGGGCGTGGCCACCGGCGCCGCCATCCTGGCCGCCGTCGCGGCCGGGTGGTACCCCACGGTCGGCGACGCTTGCGAGGCCATGGTCGAGCTGGCGGGCACCACCCCTCCGGGCCCCGACGCCGGTGCCTACGAGGCCGCCTACGGGGTGTATCGCAGCCTCTACCCGGCCCTGCGCGAGTCATTCGTCGCCCTCGCCCGGGTGTAGCCTGGCCAGCCTGCGAGCGCCAGGGTCGCCAGGAGGCGGGTCGTGAACAGGCCCCTCGTCGTTGCCGTCGACCTGTCGACCACTGCCTGCAAGGCCGTCGCCTTCGAGCCGGGTGGAGCTCCGGTCGCTATCGCCCGTGTGGCGTTGGCCAAGGTGTCGCCACAGCCGGGGTGGCAGGAGCAGGACTCGCAGGGCTGGTGGACGGCGGCGTGTGCCGCGCTGACCGAGCTGATGGCCCGGGTCGATGCGGCGGACGTGGTGGCCATCTGCGTGACGCACCAACGTGAGACGTTCGTCTGCCTTGACGAGGACGGGGCCGCCCTGCGGCCGGCGATCCTGTGGCTGGACACCCGGGCGGCGAGCCAGGTCCGACGGCTCGGCTCGAAGCGCATCCACGAGATCTCCGGCAAGCCGCCCAGTACGACACCTTCGCTGTACAAGCTCGCCTGGTTGGCGGATCACGAGCCTGACGTCCTCCGACGCACCTCGACCGTGGCGGATGT
>DATHSE010000080.1:0-18141 GCA_035464455.1 Anaerolineae bacterium
GCGCAACACGGTGTGCAGCGTCGCCACGGCCGGCACGGAGAGGGCGGCCAGGAAGTCGAGCACGCCCCCGCCATCGTCAGGCCCCCAGATGCCGTACTCGTGCTGCAGGGAGACGGCATCGATGTCGCAGGCGTTCAGCGCACGGGCGACACGTGCGTAGTCGGCGCGCACATCCGTCCGGATGGCGTGGTGGACGAGGTGGCCCTGGTGGGCGACCTCATCCGGACGGCGCAGCGCCACGATCTCATGGTTCCCCACCGCCCTGCCCAGGTCGGCAGTGAACGTGGCGATACCACAGCGGCGGGGTGGATAGGTAGAGACAAAGGCGATACGAGACATCAAGCCGTCACTAGCGTCCCGCGCGCCGCGCGGGGTCGGGGTCGAAACGGATCGACGCTTCGTCTATCAGACCAGTCACGAAACCATGGACCGGCACAGTCAGGCAGCTGGGTGACGACCGGCACGGAGCAGGGCGATCCATCTTGCGCGTCCGAGACGTTACGCCCCGGCGAAGCCCGACCGCTTCTGCCAGTCCCTACCATGCGCGCCTTGCCGAGTCTTGTCAATCGTGAGGCGGACCGGGAGCTGCGTGGCTGGATGAAGCGGTCGCCACTGCAACGCAACTGCGATGCCTTGCCTCCTCCGGATGGCTCGACCGTTAGCCGCTGTCGTCGAGACTGCCAGCACAGGAGGTGTGCGGTACATGGTGCAGATCACCCGTCCCCCCACGCTCCTCGAGTCCGCCTCAGACGTCGTGCAGGAGGGGTTCGAGCGAGCGCGGGGGGCCATCGATACGGTCGCTGCACGTGCAGGCGAGGCCGTCGAAACCGTCGACGTCGATAGCGTCGCGTCGGTCGGTCGCGACTTCATCGGCAGCCTCCGCGAGCCGGATTGCAGAGTGCCCATCCAGGCTGCTCGCGACGATGAACGCCTCAAGTCGGCGGCCATCGCCGGGGTGGTCATCTTCATCACCAGCCTGATCGTCTTGCTCCTCGCTCGCGAGGTGGCCAAGCGCCGGGCCACACAACGTCGCTCCCCGGCCCGCGCCGAATCGCCCGCTGCCAGGCACAAGCCCGGAGTCGGCCAGCGACGAAGGGTGACGGCGAGGATCCGTCCCCATACGCCCACATGAGCCCGGCACATCTCGCGGCATCAGCCGTGGACGGATGACCGGACACAGCAGGAAAGGATCGACCGATATGCGTCTCCCCCGGATCGCCGCCTTGGCCGCGGCCGCCATGCTTGTATTCGCTGCCTGCGACGATGGTGAGGCAGTCGTCACCCCGGTTCCCGATGGAGCCGAAGAGCCGGCAGTCACGACGCCTGGGCCCGACGATGTCGTCGTCGAGGAGTAGCCGAGCGTTCGGCCCATCCCCGGCCCGAGGCGCAGCGCAACAGGGCTGCCCCAGCAGCCCGGCGCCAGACGGATCCAGTCCGCGTTTGACACGTCCGCGCAAGCAGAGGCGGTCGCCCGCTGACGCGCTCCTAGCGCACGGCGGGTGACAGTACCAGCAGTCCAGCGGCCCGTCCCACCCGAGGCGACTGGCCCGAGCAGCCCACTAGGAGGAACAATGATGTACCGTCCCCAGCGCATCCTGACCGGCGCAGCGGCAGTGACCGCCACCGCCCTGCTCGCCTCGAGCGGCATCGCCTTCGCCCAGGACGAGTCACCAGCGCCGGACCCGGCGATGACCAACGGTGAGGCCGGGAGCGCGCAGGCGTATCCGCTGCACATCCATGAAGGCTCCTGCGAGCAGCTCGGCGCCGTTGTGTACCCGCTCGGCGAGATCTCCACCGACCTCAATGTCCACGGCGAGACGATCGGCGGAGCCGAGGACCAGATGGTGGCGCTCAACGTCACGCTTGTGGCGGCTTCGATCGACGACCTGACGGGCGCAGAGCATGCCATCTCCATCCATCAGAGCGAAGAGGACCTGGCCAACATCATCGCGTGTGGCGACATCACCGGCTCGGTCTTCGACGGCGGCACGATGGTGATCCGGCTGAACGAGGCCGACGACAGCGGCTATATCGGCTTCGCACTGTTCCGCGAAGACGCTGAGGCCGTCGAGGGCGATGAGGACATCGAGACCGCCACGGCCGTCTACAGCATGCTGACCGAGAAGGACGCGGGCATGGTGTCGCCTACGATGGTCTCGACCACCGACGACGCCGAGATGTCACCGGCGCCCGAGGACGGGATGTCTCCCGCCCCCGAGGGTGAAGCGACCACCGACGACACCACCGTGACCGTCGAGGTCGAGGTGGAAGGCGACGCGGAGGTGGAGGTCGACGAGGAAGCCCAGGAGAGCCCTGCCGCCTAACTCGCATCGCCCAGCGGATCGCAAGAACCGGGCGGAACCCGGGCCCTTGGGCCCGGGTTCCTTGCTGCACAGGAAGACGTCAGGGAAGGAGCGGGGCAGCGGCTGTGACCTCGAACCGTGTCAGTAGCTGATCGGTAGGCGCGAAGTCGTCCCGCAGCACCGGCGCCCCGTCGATGAAGGCAGCGATCTCCGTCTCGCTCGCCGCCAGGTGCGCATCCCCGCCACGTGCCCGGTTCATTCGCAGGATGGGCCGTTCCGGTAGCGGCTGGTTCGAGCCGAGCAGGATGACGTTCCCGCCGCTGGCGCCCTCCACCCTGGAGGCCGGGCCGTACACGCCGACGTGGCCGAAGACCTCGGCAAAGGTCGCGAGCTGGGCTCGTGCCAGCTCGAGTGGTGGATGGTCGATGATGTTGATGGCGTAGATCCCCCGCGGCGTCAGCACCCGGCCGACCTCGGCCACGAACTCGGTCGTGGTCAGATGCCACGGCACCGCCGGCCCCGCGAAGGCATCTCCGATGACCAGGTCATAGCGGCCGGACGGTTCGTCCCCCATGCTCAGCCGGCCGTCCCCGACGACCACGCTCAGCCCGTCCCACATCGCCAGGCCCAGCTCCTCGCGCGCTACCTGGAGCACAAGGGGATCGAGCTCCAGGACGCGGTTCGTGGAGCTCGGCCTGGTGGCCTCCACGTACCGCGGCAGTGTGAAGCCGCCTCCGCCGAGATGCAGCACGGCGATGGGCACCGACGGGGGAGCGATGGCATCGGCCACATCGCCCAGCAGCCCGGTGTAGGCGAACTCGAGGTGGGTAGGGTCATCCAGGTCGACGTAGGCATGACGCAGCGTGTCCATGCGCAGGAGCCGTTCGGAGCCGTCGGCGGAGATGATCTCCACGCTGATGCAGAAGTAGGCGCTCTCGCGCTGGCAGGGCTGGGGTGACACGATGGTCCAGAGCACGGCACCGCCTGCGACCATCAGCGCCAGGGCTGCCAGTGCCGACGGCCGGGACCGGCCCAGCACGGCCGCTACGACGACACCGGCCGCCATGAGCGCCAGGCCCAAGGCGACGATGATGGGGCGCGTCGGGATGGCTGACACCAGCACGAAGCCGGTCACGAACGAGCCCACGATGGCACCGGCCGTGCCGATCGCCGAGTACCGCCCCACGATGGAGCCGGTCTGCTCCAGGTGCTCGAGCTGCAGCTTGACCACCGTGGGGCCGGCAGCCGAGAGCACGGCTGCCGGAAGGAAGAAGGCGGTCCCGGCGTAGATGAGGATGCCTTGGGGACCCGGCCCGACATCGGCGTTGGCGACGAGGCTGATCATCGGGATCACGCTCAGCGCCAGCACACCGCCCACGAAGAGGATCGGCCCCAGGAGCCGACGCGGGTCGACGGCGTCGGCCAGGCGGCCACCCAGCCAGGTGCCCAGCGCGATCCCGGCGAGCACCGTGCCGATGACACCGGTGGTGACCTCGACGGTGATGCCGAGGTAGGGCGCCAGCAATCGGACCGCGAGGATCTCGAGCGTCAGCACGGCGGCGCTGGCTCCGAAGACGATCAGGCCGGCGACGATGGGTCGCATGGGTGCAAGCCTGCCAGCAAGTCGGCTTGGGCGCACCGCTCGCCGGCAACGCCGAACGACGCGGCCTCCGCCGTCACCGCCTCCGCCGAGGTCCAGATGGACTGAGCCCGACGGCCGACCGCAACGGGACCATCGGCTCTAGGTCCGGTGCTCCCGGCGCCGAGAATCGAGGGTGCGGTGGGCACCGGCCGCGCACCATGTCGACTGGCACCTCCACCCATCCGCCAGCGCTGTTCGGCGCGGCGGCACCCCCACGATGTCGCTGAGGGAGTACGTTCCGTGGACTCGACGCTGCTGCTGCTCCTGGTACCCCTGCTCCTCATCCAGCTTGGGCTGCTCATCTGGGGTCTCTACGACCTGACGAGACCCGGACGCAAGGTCAAGGGAGACAGCAAGGTGCTGTGGGGGATCGTGATCGTCTTCGTCAACATCATCGGCCCCGTGATCTACTTCCTCTTCGGGCGCGAGGAGACATGACCCACGCTGCAGCCGGTGGTACCGGCGCCGCCACCCCGCCGGCGATCCAGACGCGAGGTCTGACCAAGCGCTATGGCGATGTCGTTGCCCTCGATGGGCTTGACCTCGTCGTCCCGACCGGCTCGATCTTCGGTTTCCTCGGCCCGAATGGCGCCGGCAAGACCACGACGCTTCGCCTGCTGACCGGCTTGGGCCGGCCGACGGCTGGGAGTGCCACGATCGACGGCGTTCCCATCGATCGGGGCAGGCTCGACCTGGCGGCCCGCGTCGGCTACCTCGACCAGGATCCGCGCTTCTACGGCTGGATGACGGGCCGTGAGCTGCTTGGCTTGGCCGGGCGTGCGTATGGGCTCGCCGGCGACAACCTGTGGTCGCGCGTCGACGAGACGCTCGATACCGTGGGACTGGCTGATGCTGGACGACGCCGCATCGGCGGCTACTCCGGTGGCATGCGGCAGCGGCTCGGTGTCGGCCAGGCCATCCTCCCTCGCCCGCGCGTGCTCTTCCTCGACGAGCCGGTGAGTGCGCTCGACCCGGCCGGACGACGCGATGTCCTCGAGCTCATCGGGAGCCTTCGTGGTACCGCCACGATCCTCATGAGCACGCACATCCTCAACGATGTCGAGCGGATCTGTGACCGAATCGCCATCCTCGACCGCGGCCGTCTCGTGACCGAAGCGCCCATCCACGAGCTCTTGGCCCGGCACGCCAAGCCGGTCCTCGAGCTCGATCCCGAGCCCCGCCAGGAGCCTGCCGTGGCCATTCTCGTCCAACGGCTGCAGGCGGCGAGCTGGACGCAAGGCGTGCTCGTGGAGCACGGGCTCATCCGGGTCACGGTGTCAGATGAGGAGGCCGCTGCGGCGGGCGTGCTACCTCTCGTCGTCGCAGCTGATGTACGACTGGCCCGCTTCGAGCGAGTCAGGCCGACCCTCGAGGATGTCTTCCTGCAGCTCGTCGGCGCGAACGGTGCACGCGCGAGGGGTGCTGGAGTGGTCGCGGCCGGCGGGTCGCGCGCATCGGTCGGGCCCCAGGACGCGGGTGAGGCCAGCTCGACGGAAGGGGACGGTTAGCCGTGCGCGGGTTCTGGCTCCTGTTCGGCAAGGAGATGCGTGAGCTGATCCGGACAGCGCGCCTGCCCGTCGTGCTCGTCGTCTTCGCCTTGCTCGGTCTCGTGTCACCGGTGCTGGCGCGCTACATGCGCGAGATCCTCGAGGCCGTGGGCGGGAGCCAGTTCCAGGGCCTCATCCCGGACCCAGTCGTCGACGACGCCGTGATCCAGTTCACCAAGAACCTGGGCCAGTTCGGCGTGCTCATCGCCGTCCTCCTCACGATGGGCAGCGTGGCCGGTGAGAAGGAGCGTGGGACGGCGGCATTCCTGCTGACCAAGCCACTGGACAGAGGCGCCTTCCTGGGGGCCAAGGTGGCGGCGATCGGACTGCTCCTGGGGATGGCGACAGCCCTGGCTGGTGCAGCCTGCTGGGCCTACACGGCTATCCTCTTCGAGCCGCTTCCGGTGGTTGGCTTTGCCGTCTCCGTCGCCCTGGTGTGGCTCTCGCTGGCGGTCTTCGCGGCCATCACCTTCGCAGCCTCGGTCGTGGCACCATCGGCGCTGGTGGCGGGTGGTGTCGGCATCGTGGCCCTCCTGCTGGCGGGCTTCGTCTCGGTCGCCCCCGACCTCGCGCCGTACCTGCCGACAGGTCTGTGGAGCATCTCGAACGAGCTGGCCATCGGGGGCACACCGGCGACGATGGTGGGTCCCATCGTGGCCAACGTCGCGATCATCGTGATCGCCTGTGCGCTATCGGCTTGGAGCTTCCGGCGCCAGGAGTTGTAGCGGCACAGCAGGCATCTCCACGACCGGTTCACCGGCGCTGCGACGTGGCGAACCGTCGCCTCGGACGCGGACCAGCCTGCTACGGTTCATCCAGCATGAGGGAGGCGAGTCGTCGCTCGCGACGCGCGCCTCCGTAGCAGGGAAGTCGTTGTCGACGCACGGATGGTGGCAGTGTCCGTGTAGGTGGCTGCGGTGATCTGGATGGGCGCCGGCCTCGACTTCACACGACGTCGTGTATGCACGATGAAGGAGGGCTCCATGGGGCATCTGCTCCTCCGTACGCCGGCGCGAGCCGGCTTCCGGCCACTGTCCGTCGCGATCGCGACCGTGATGGCCACGGGGCTGGTCGCCACGACAGCTGTCACGGCCGCAGCCGACGAGTACTACGGCTGCATCACCCCTGAGATGACGCTCGTGGCGGTCGGGTCAGGTGAGGCGCCGGCGGGTCACTGTGCAGACACCGACACGCTCATCGTGTGGAACGCTGAAGGACCGGCGGGGGCCAGGGGTGAACCCGGCGAGCCCGGACCCGCGGGGCCCCCCGGTGCCGACGGTGCTGCCGGTGAACCGGGGCCGCAAGGTGAACCCGGCCCGCAAGGCGAGCCAGGGCCACAGGGTGAGCCAGGGCCGCAGGGCGCTGCCGGCCCACAGGGTGAAGCCGGCCCCCAGGGCGAACCGGGACTTGCTGGGGCCGCGGGCCCACAGGGCGAGCCTGGCCCGCAGGGCGAGCCAGGCCCAGCAGGCCCTGCCGGCCCGCAAGGGGAACCCGGCCCGCAGGGCGAGCAGGGTTTGCAGGGAGAGGCCGGCACGCAAGGCGAGCAAGGCCCGCAAGGCGAACCCGGCCCAGCAGGCCCTGCCGGCCCGCAGGGTGAGCAGGGTCCGCAAGGCGAACCGGGACAGCAAGGCCCTGTGGGCCCGCAGGGACCGGCGGTCGATCAGGCCAGCGGCATCGCCGTCGTGGAGGCCGGCCTCCTCGGCGTCGTGGTCGACCCCGGCGTGGACATCGGGGCCGGCTCGGTCATCGTCGTCACGCCCTACGCTAACCTCCGCGGCCGCGCGTTCTGGGTCCGCAAGGAGGAAGAGTCGGGTGCCTTTGTCATCCGGCTGTCGTCACGCCGCACGTCCGACATGGAGTTCGGCTGGCTGATCGTCGAGTCGGACTGACACTCGTTCGTCCCCAGCCGCGCGCCTTGGCATGACCCCCAAGGCGCGCGGCTTTGCGCGGGCAGGATGGTGCGCTCCCGCAGAGCCTGCAGACTGATGAGCGTGAACCAACCACCGAGCCGCGGCGTCGACGATGACCTGACGTCGGAGCCCAAGGCCGCGGGCGCCAGCACGACCCGCGACGTGCTCGGCTCTGTCGGCGACTGGCTCTTCCGGGATCGTCGTTCAGGTCGTATCGTGGTGGTCCAGCTCCCCAACCTCGCGCTGTGGCTCTGGATCGCGACCCTCGTGATTCGCCGCCTCGTCGATGCCGGCTCGGTGGCTCAGGAGGTCCTCGAGTGGGCCGGCCACCTGGCACTCGGCTGGTGGGCCATCGACGAGTCGGTCCGTGGCGTGAACCCGTGGCGCCGCTCGCTTGGCCTGGCCGGCTGCCTCGTCGTGGTCGCTGGTGTCGTCTCCAGCCTTGGTTCCTGACCCGTGAGCGCCAGGCTGCTCGTCCGCTTGGGGCGTCCGCCTATCCGGTGTCGAAGAATCTGGCCCCGGGGCCGCTGGCTGCAAGCAGGCTGACGTCGGGATGAGCGCGGTGCCCATCAGCTGCGAGCAGGATGGCGCCGTGGACCGGCTCGAGCAGCAGGGGCGAGGCTCGGTACCCGCCGAGGGACTCCACGATGGCGTCGCGCAGGTCTGTGCCCGGGTGCTTGAAGATGCCGCCCGCCATGACGACGCGTGTGCCCGGGACACCCAGCCCGACCCGCTCTGCTGCGCGGCGCACGTAGCCGGCCACCGTGGCACCCTGCTCGCGCATGATGCGACCCGCCTCAGGGTCGCCGGCATGGCCAGCCTCCAGCAGCACCGGTGCCAGCCGCGCCAGGGACCGATGGCCCAGCCCCCCGGTCCGGGTGATGACATGGATCATGTCCTCGACCGACTCGGCAGCGAAGGCATCCAGGGCCGCCTGCTGGAGGGCGGGGCGTGGCCCCGCACCGTACTCGCCACGGATGAGCAGGTCGTAGACGCAGCGCCCGAACTCCATGGCACCGGCCCGTTCCATCCGCTCCCCGGAGAACCATGTTCGGCCGGTCGGCCCGCGAGCCGCCACCGCCGCTCCCGTCCCCATCACCAACGCCACGCCGATGCCGTCATCGAGGCCGGCCCGCAGCGAGTTGAAGGCGTCGTTGGTCACGACCGGGTCGCACGTCAGCTCCAGCCGCTCACGTAGCGACGCCGTGTACAGCGCCTCGTCTTCGGGCCAGTCGGCGCCGCAGAGCCCGAACGTGCACGCAGCCAGGTCGCGAGGCTGGACGCCGGCGGCGGTGGCTGCGTCGCGAACGCTGGCCACGATGTGATCGATGGCGATGTCGGCCGATGGCTCACTGTGGATGTCCGACGATCCGGCCCGCCCGGCACCCAAGACCCTGCCCGAGGCATCAGCGATGAGGGCGATCGTCTTGGTGGCGCCCCCGTCGACGCCCAGTAGCAATCCGCTCACCCGGCCGCGACCGTCACCGCAGCAGCCTTGCTGGCAGGTAGTCACGATGCGCGGCCGCCATCTCGTCGTAGAGCGCCTCGGCGACACGGATCTCGGTCAGCCAGGGGTGGCTGGCCAACGCCCGGATGGCATCCCGGCGTGTGCCGCCCCAGGCCGCCTCCGCGGTCAGGTACTGATACTCGGCGAGCTGCCCGATGAGCCCGTAGACGTGCCGAGGGATGGGCGGCGCCTGCTCGGGGTGGAAGCCGTGCCTGTCCACCCTGGCGAAGTTCTCGACCACGACGTCCTCGTCGAAGCCCGGTAGCGCAGCGCCGACGTTGGGCGCATTCACCGGCAGCACCAGGCCCAGGTCGTTGTAGAACGAGTCGATGGCATCAAGCGCGAGCTCGAGCTCGAAGATGCCGCCGCGCGAGCGTGCCGGATCGAGCTCCGGAGCAGCCTGGTCGGCCTGCTCGAGGTAGTGGTCCCAGTAGTCGGGCACCTGCGCCAGGATGTCCTGCGAGCGGGTCGTCGGACGCGCCTGCATCTCCGCCAGCATCTCGCCCCGGAAGTAGTAGTAGCGCAGGTACTGGGCCGGGATGGCGTCCATCGTCACGGCCAGCTCGACGAAGCGGCGGTCAGCCGCGGCGACGTCCGTGCGCGCCTCCATCCGGGCCCAGGCCTCGCGGATGGCGGGCATGGCGTCATCTGCTCCGTCGTACTCGGATCGGATGCTCCAGGTGGTGTGGTTCAGGCCCACCATGCGAGCCTTGATCTTGGTGCGATCGAGGCCGGCGGCATCGGCGAGCTCCATGGGAAAGTCGTAGGTCCCCTCGCAGAACGAGACGAAGGGGACGTCGGTATGTCGCGTCGCGGCCTGGGCCACGATGTTTACCGGGTTGGTGTAGTTGAAGATGCGTGCCCTGGGCGCCACGTGGTGGAGCGTCTCGAGCACACCCTGCAGCACGTGGATGGAGCGCAGGGCCATGAAGAAGCCGCCCGGTCCCTGCGTTTCCTGGCCGATGATCCCGTGGGCCAACGGGATCTGCTCGTCCAGGACCCGCGCCTCGAAGCCCCCGGGCCGGTAGCTGCTGAGGACAGCATCCACGTCGGTGAGACCGGCGCGCTGATCGGTCGTCGTGCGGAAACGCAGATCCAGCCCGCGGACCGCGGTCATGCGCTCGGCGATCCGCCGCACGACCTCAAGGCGGTCGGCGTGGAGATCGATGAGCACGACCTCGGAGCCGGCGAAGCGCGCTCCGTGGTTATGGATGAACGCGGCCATCGTGCCCGCGGCACGCGTGGAGCCGCCACCGAGATAGGCCAGGCGGATGGAAGCCAATCCTTACTCCTTGACTGCGCCCGTGAGGAACCCGCGAACGAACTGCCGTTGCAGGATGACGTAGAAGATGATGACGGGGATGGCGACCAGCACTGCTGCAGCCGCGACGACGGTCTGGTCGCTGACGCGCTGCGCTCCGGCGAAGAAGGATAGCGCCAGGGGCGCCGTGAACACCCGTCCGGAGGGGTTCATCACGAGGGCCAGCAGGAAGTCGTTCCAGGTGTACATGAAGACCAGCACCGAGAGCGTGAGGATGGCCGGCCAGGCGGACGGCACCAGCACGCCGACGAGCGTGCGGAAGTGCCCCGCACCGTCCACGCGAGCAGCCTCGGTGATGGAGCGTGGCGTGGAGCGGAAGAACCCCCGCATCCAGAACGTGCCCAGCGTCACCGAAACGCCGATCTGGGGCAGGATCAGGGCCGGCAGGCTGTCGAGCATCCGCCAATCCTTGAACATCTGGTACAGCGGGATGATTAACGACTCGTACGGGATGATCAGCCCGGTGATGAGGATGAAGAATATGAGCGACGCACCCGGGAAGCGCATCGTGCCCAGGGCGTAGCCCGCGAGCACGGACAGCACCACCGACACGACCACCACCGTGAACGCCACGATGGCGCTGTTGATGAGCGCCTCGTCGAAGCGCCCGTCGTTCCAGGCAGTGGCGAAGTTGTCGAAGGTGATCTGCGAGGGCAGGCTGAAGCCGGTCACGATCTCGGTCGAGGGGGTCAGCGCGAGGGCCACGATCGAGATGAGCGGATAGACGGCCACGACCGCGAAGATGATGAGCAGGAAGTGGGTGGCGACGCGCTCGGTGGTGGTGCTCATCGACCGGGCTCCGGCTCCCCGCGCTCGCCGATGCGCACGATGAGGATGGCCACCACGAGGATCAGGCCGGTGAGGATGACGCCGATGGCGGAGCCGGTCCCCAGTCGCCGCGCCTGGAAGCCGAGCTCGTACAGCAGCACCGATGGCGTGGTCGTGGCATCACCCGGACCGCCGCCGGTGGAGACCCAGATGAGATCGAAGTTGCGCAGGGCGAAGATGACCGTCAGCGTGAGGGCTACCACCATCTCGTTGCGCAGGCTGGGCAGGGTCACCGCGAAGAACTCCTTCACCGGGCCGGCACCGTCCACGCGCGCCGCGTCGTAGAGGTCGGCGGGGATCTTCTGCACGCCTGCCACGAAGAGGACCATGCACAGGCCGGCGTTCAGCCAGGTGCCCACCAAGCCGATGGCGGGGAGAGCCCAGTCGAAGTCGCCGAGCCAGGCGCGCGTCAGGCCGTCGAGACCGACCAGTCGCAGGAACTCGTTGACGATCCCGTTCTGGGAGTAGATCCAGACCCAGGCGATGGCGATGACGACCATGGCTATCGTCTGCGGCAGGAACAGCGCCACGCGATAACCCGCGATGCCGCGGATGCGGACGCGCGAGAGCAGCGCGGCCAGGAGCAGCCCGATGGTGATGGGCAGCAGCGAGTAGAAGAAGATGAGGACGAAGGACCGGACGAAGGCCGAGTAGAGATCGGGGTCGGTCAGGACCGCGACGTAATTGCCCAGCCCCACGGGTTCCGCTTCGCCGATGCCGCGCCACTCGGTCAGCGAGATCCCGATGGTCTGGATGAAGGGCCAGATGCCGAAGAAGAGGAAGGCGATGAGCGCGGGGGCGACGTAGAGGTAACCGATGAGGCGCGGCTCGCCCGGGGGTCCGCCCGAGCGAGCCGTGAGCCTCGAGATCACGCGATAGCTACCGGTTGGCGTGGAACTCGGCCCAGTCGGCCTGGACCTCGTTCACGTGGTCCTCGGCCGAGATGCGGCCGCCGATGAGCTCCTGCAGGCCGGAGGTCATCGTGTCGTACATGGTGTCACTGGCCCAGTCCTGGAAGAAGGTGAGGCCGTCATCCTCGGCGATGCGGTTCCAGCCGGCGAAGGTCTCGACGGTCAGCGCATCTGTTGCCTCGCCCACCGAACCGGCGGCCGCCGGGATACGCCCGGCGTCGAAGTAGACCTGGCCCTTGTCGGGGCTGAGCACGTAGTCGATGATCGCAGCCGCCAGGTCGGGATTCTCCGACTTGGACGAGCTGTGCAGCGGCATCGAGTTGGCGGCCGTGGCTACGACCTTGCCCGACTCGCCGGGAGGCGGTGCGAAGAAGCCCACGTTGTCGCCCATGCGGTCGCGCAAGTCGGCCGTCATCCAGTTGCCGGTGGGCAGGAAGACACCGTCGCCTTGCGTGAACTCCTGCCAGCCCTGGTCGTAGCCCAGGCCGTTGGCGTCCGGGCTGATCCAGCCATTCTGGACCCACCGCTCGAAGGCCTGCACGCCGGCGAGGTTGTCGGAAGCCGCATAGTCGGCGCCCTCCTGGCCAAAGACCCACGCTCGCATGTTGTCGGCATCCACGAACGCGCCCTGCGCGATGCTCAGCACGTGCATCGCCGGCCACCCGTCGAGATTGCCCAGCTTGATCGGCAGCTCGCCCGCCTCGGCTGCGGCCGCGAGGGCCTCCTCGAACTCGGCGAACGTGGTCGGGACCTCGAGGCCGAGACCAGCCAGCTTCTCCTTGTTGTAGAACACTCCCACGATCTCGGCGGACTCGGAGATGCCCCAGCGCGGTCCCTCGCCGAAGGTGCCGTCCTCGGTGAAGCGCCACTGGTCCATGGCGCCCG
This sequence comes from Anaerolineae bacterium, assembly GCA_035464455.1. Lineage (GTDB taxonomy): Bacteria > Chloroflexota > Limnocylindria > Limnocylindrales > CSP1-4 > JAFMJV01. The sequence goes on from DATHSE010000080.1 coordinate 12,855, forward strand.
GTCCGTGCCACTCGTCCCAGCCGTAGGCCTCGAAGTACGGCTCCAGGCTGGTGATCAGCCCGGCCTCCACCAGCAGGCCATCATGGACGTAGCCCTGGTTGCCCCAGATGATGTCCGGCGCGTCAGGCAGATCGGCGACGTTCAGCATCGTGGCGATGTGCGTGTCCCAGTCCTTGAACTCGGTCTCGATGGTGACGTTGGGGTACTCGGCCATGAAGGCCTCGGTCAGGGTCGTGAGGCTGTCGACCGAGGCGTTCTCGGCCGCGATCCTGATGGTCACGTCACCGAGGTCACCCCAGCCATCGGTCACGACCCCGTCCTGCGCCGTCACGGGCGCTGCCGCCGTTGCCCCCAGGGCTGCCACGAGCATGGCGCTCGAGGCCAGCGCCGTGAAGCGTCGGCCCGGGGCTCTGGATGTTCGTGTGGTCACCTTGACCTCCTCCTCATTGGTCCGCCCGAGACGATCCCGGACGCTCGTTCACCGCTCGGGTGAGCGGCCTCATCGAGCCAGTTGTGCACCTCCGTATGCGGCTCACGTCCTCGTCGGCCAACCCGTGGCTAGCCTGACGCGCCCGTGCTGCTTTGGGCACGGCCGACCCGTGATGAGGAGTCTGACACGTCGGGGTGTGGAGATGATGGTGTCCGGATCAGCCCTCGTCGGTGACCTGCGTCCGCGCGGCCAGCCGCATCAGCAGTCGGGCGACCGGGCCCGGATGCTGCGCGTGCACGTCATGGTCGGCGTCGGGCAGTCGTACCAGCTCGCCCGCCGGTAGCAGCGCCGCGGCCTCCTCGAAGGAGCGTTCGTGAAGGTGCGCCGCCCGGCCGCGGTCAGCGGCACCGGCCGCGATCAGCAGCGACGGCATGGTGACGCGCGGGTACGCAGTCCTGGGGTCGTGCTCCCATAGGCCGCGCAGGATCAGCATGTGCCGCTCCCGGGTCAGCCAGGGCGCCAGCGTCCCGTCCCCGCGGACCTCGAAGTTGGCCATCGTGCCCACGATGCCGGACTCCGGCCAGTCCGGATGCGAGCGGCGCAGGCGCTGCTCCATGCTGGCTGCGGTCATGCCCGCGATGCGCGGCGGCGCCAGCTCCGCAGCGCAGCGCCGCCACTCGGGGTAGGGGCCGGCAAGGCGGATGGCCCCGCCGTCCACGCCGGCGACGGCCTCGATGCGCTGCGGGCAACGGGCCGCCGCTTCGATGACGACGTTCCCGCCCCACGACTGACCGGCCAGCACGACCGGCCCGGTCGTCTCGTGTGCGGACATCCAGGCGAGGAGCCGGCAGAGGTCATCGGCGACCGTGGCTACGTCATAGCCTCCAGCCGGCTTCGACGACCGACCGTGGCCGCGCAGGTCCACGGCGACGGCCAGCTGCCCCGCGCTTGCGAGCGCCTGAGCGACCCCGTCCCACGTCCTCGCGTTGGAAGCGAGCCCGTGCACCAGCAGGTAGGTCTGCGGCCCTGCTCCGGCACCTGCGGGGGCGCTCGGCGCATGCTCGACGAGGCTGAGCTCGATGCCATCGCGGAGCGCGATGGAGAGCCGACGAGGGCTGGCAGGGGGCATGCCTGGAACCCTACGCGAAGCTCCCCGAGCCGTCGAGGGCACGAGCGCAGGGATGACGGGCAGGGCGTGAGTCGGCCGAGAGGCCACACCGCGACTGATACGCATCCGCAATCCGACCGCCGCGAGTCAGAGGACTTCTCAACCCGTGGCTCGGTACCCTGCGGGGAGGGCTTGACGCTGGAGTCGAGCTGCGGAGTGCGGGGTGCTGCATGCGGTCGTCGGACTATCGACTAGGCCTCGAGTCTCTGGCGAGCTCGGGTGAACCGGCCATCGTGTCAGCGTCGTTCGATCTGCGTCCGGGCGGCTCCGGGTTCGAGACGGCGACGGCCATCCTGCGCGAGGCCATCCGCTCGAACGAGATGGCCGCCGGGCTGACGGAGCACCAGGTCGACGGGTTGCGAGACGAGCTGACCGGAGCGGTGGAGACAGCCGTCGCGTCGGGGGCCGATGGGCTGTTCGTCGCCGGCACACTCGAGGCGCCCACGCAGCTGCGCATGGAAGTGGCCGTCGCGCCGCGGCACACCCTCGAGATCTCCCCTCGTGTCGCCTGGTTCGAGCTGGAGCGCTACCAGGCGTTGACGCGTCCGGCCGTGGCCGGCGTGTGGGCCGACCGCAGCCTGGTTCGTGTGGTGCTGGTGCAGCAAGACGACGAGCCGATCGTGACCGAGCTGGAGGCGGATACCCACTACATGGAGCGGTCGACCGGACGCACGGGCATGCATGGACGTGGAGGGTCGGCGGCCATGCCCGCCGGTGGGCACGGCAAGACGCGCATCGAGCAGAGCGCCGAGGAGGAGCGCGAGCGTTTCGCACGGGAGGCGGCGGCACAGGTGGGGCCGCGTCTCGAGGGTGCCTCGGCGATCCTGCTGCACGGCACGCCCGAGTTCGAGGCGCGCCTGCTCTCCGAGCTGACCTCGCGCGTCCGCGCCCACATCGTGAGTGAACGCGGGATGGAGCACCAGCCGTCGGCCGACGAGCTCGCTCACGAGGCCCGCACGCGGGCCGTCGGCATCCAGTTCGAGGCCGCCGAGGAGCTGTACCGGCAGGTCCACGATGGCGCTGCGGGCGATCGGGCGCTCAGCGGACCGGCGGCCTTGCTCACCGCAGCACGGCAGGGCCGCCTCGGTTCGCTCGTCCTGGACGAGGATGCCGTCGGCCACCTCGGTGATGCCATGGATGCACGGCTGCACGCCGCGACGCAGGATGCCGAACGCATCCGCGAGTTGCTCGATGCCGCCCGCGAAAGCTCGGTCAGCTGCTGGTTCGTCCGTTCTGATGCCATGGCCGGGGGCGCTGGCGGCGCTGCAGGCATCCTGCGCTGGTGAACGACAGGCTGACCCTGCGGGTCGGCGGGCGCGACATCGAGCGTGAGCGCTTCCACGCCCGGGCGGTCCATTGTCACGTGTCTGCAAGGTGGACCGCCCGACTGCCGGCGCTGCCGTCTCGCCGGTCTGCCTATGCTCAGGTCCACGGTCACCAGGCCCGCGCGGCAGATCGCCGACCAGGCCTGCCGGGAATTACGGAGGAGGACGGTCGATGAGCCACGTCGCACGTGTCACCGAGATCACCGCTCGATCGGAGAAGGGTTTCGAGGACGCCATCCGGGTCGGCCTGGAGCGGGCAGGCAAGACGCTCCGCAACATCGAAGGCGCCTGGGTGAAAGAGCAGAAGGTGGAGGTCAACGACGGAGCGATCGCCAGCTACCAGGTCGACATGCTGGTGACGTTCGTGCTCGACGACCAGGACATCATCTAGGCACAGCATCGTCCAGGTAGCGTTTGAGGTCGAGTGCGTTCGCGACCGCGTGGCCCCCGACGTCGTTGTTGAAGTAGACATACGCATCGCGTCCGGCCTGCAGGTGCCGCCGCAGACGGCGAGCAGCGCCGGACAGCGCCTGGGGCGAGTATGAGCCGGCGTATCGCTCGCGCCGATCGGGGCCGTGCAAGCGCAGGTACACCCAGTCGGCGGTGAGCAGCCGCGGGTGGTGGTCGATCAGGTCATGGGTGCACAGCGCGGCGCCATGCTCTCGCAGCACGGCGTAGACCTCGCGGTGCAGCCAGTCGGGGTCACGTACCTCGACGGCCATGCGCCAGTCGCCAGGGACGGCATCCAGGAACGCAGCCAGCCGCTCCGGGTCGCGGTGCCAGCGTGGCGGGAGTTGGACCAGGATCGGCCCCATCGCCGGCCTCAAGGGGGAGATCGCACGCTCGAAACGCTCGAGCCAATCGCGCGGATCCCTCAGCCGCTTCATGTGCGTGCCGTAGCGGCTGAGCTTCAGCGCGAAGCGGAAGCCGTCGGGGACCGAGTCACGCCAGCGCCGGACCGTGCTCCGCTGGGGTAGCCCGTAGAAGGTGGTGTTGAGCTCCACGCTGGAGAACCGTGCAGCGTAGTAGGCGAGCCATTCGGTCCTGGCGAGCCCACGGGGATACAGGCGGCCCTGCCAGTGGTCGTACTCGTAGCCGGAGGTGCCGATGCGGAGCTCAGGCATGGCATCCCTCAGCCGCGGCAGGGTGGCGGCGGCATAGGACAGACCAGCCGCATGCCGCTCTCTGCCCGTCAGTCGATGACGTTCTGCATCTCGCCGCGCGCGAAAGCCTGGATGTTCTGGCAGCTCGTGTCGAGGATGCGCTGCACCGCTTCCCGCGTCGCGAACCCGATGTGCGGTGTGATGATCACGTTGCGCATCCGCAGCAGCACGTGATCGCTGAGCAGCATCTCAAGATCGTGTTCCCGGCTGAACACCGAGCGCACCAGCTCGGCTTCCTCGCGGATGACCGGCTCGCCCTCGACGACATCGAGGCCGGCCGCCGCGACGGTGCCATCCCCGAGCGCGCGCAGGAGCGCGGCCGATTCGACCACCGAGCCGCGGGAGGTGTTGATCAGCACCGCGCCCGGCTTCATCCGTTCGAACTCGGGTCCTGCCAGCAGGTGTCGGGTCTGAGGGCTCCCGGGCACATGGAGCGTCACCACGTCGGCGCGGCGCAGCAGCTCCTCCATGGGCACATACTCGAAGCCGATCTCGCGCGCCAGGTCCGGGTCTTCGGTGCGATCGAAGGCCAGCACCTCCATGCCGAAGCCCCGCGCGATGCGCGCCACATGGGCCCCGATGCGGCCGGTGCCGACGATGCCGATGGTTCGACCCTGCAGGTCGAAGCCACGCAGGCCGGCCTGCGAGAAGTCGCCCCGCCTGGTGCGATCGACGGCCTCCACGAGATGACGGCTGACAGCCAGCAGAAGAGCGAAGACATGCTCGGCCACGGTGTTGTCACCGTAGGACGGGACGTTGGCGACCACGACATCGTGCTCACGGCACCAGTCGAGGTCGATGTGGTCGACGCCCGTCGAGCGCGTGGCGATCATCCCCAGGTGGTCGAAACGGTCCAGTGCCTCCGCTGTGACGTCGGAGTAGATGAAGGTCGAGATGACGTCCGCATCGGCGTGGTCGCTGGCCGACTCGCCGTCGAGCACGCGCTTGTCGAAGCGGACCTCGTGCTCGTCGCCGAGGCACTCGAAGCGATCCTTCTCCCAGCCTTCGATCTCGAAGACGCTGATCTTCACGCGTGGCTCCCTTCCCGGCTGGTCATCCTGCCCGTCCCCACTGGTTCGCCCTCGAAGCGCACACTCGAACCGGGCCGCAGCTCAGCCTCGTGGCCGCGACACCTGACCTGGATGGGCCACTCCACGCCGGGGTCGGCCGCGACCTCGACGCTGCTGCCGCTGATGTCGAG
>DATHSE010000081.1:0-2309 GCA_035464455.1 Anaerolineae bacterium
GCCGACCGCGTCCCCATCAGCGACTTCTTCTGGGGCTCATTCCGTGAGCGGTGGCGCCGCGAGCTGGGCCTGCCCGGGGACGCCGATCCGTACTACCACTACGACCTCGACTTCATCGTCACCGTGCCCAACATGGACCCTCACATCCGGGCCTTCGAGACGATCCGCGAGGACGACGAGGAGGTCGTCGTCAAGACCGGCTTCGAGACCACCATCCGCAAGCGCTTCGACCTGCCCATGCCGGAGCAGATCAGCTGGGAGACCGACACCATCGAGAAGATGGAGGCCTTCGAGTTCGACGACCCCTACGATCGACGGCGCTACTTCGAGGCCGGCGACAACCAGATCGCCGGGGTCGGCGACGGCTTCGAGCGCAACAGCCCGCCATGGGTCGAGACGGTCAAGTCGCTGCACGTCGACTTCCCCGTCTACGGCAGCATCACCGAGGCCTCCGAGATCACCACCCGGCTGCTCGGACAGCTCAACACGCTCACCTGGATCGGCGAGCATCCCGAGCGCTTCGGCGAGCAGCTGCTGCGCATCGGCGAGTTCAGCTACGAGGTCACCAAGGCACAGATCGAGGCCGCCGAGGGCTACCTCGACGGCATGGTCATCTGGGGCGACGCGGCCTATCGAAAGGGCCTCTTCATGGGCCCCGCCTACTGGCGCGAGTACTACAAGCCGACCATCGCGCGGATCATCGAGCTGTGCCACTCGCATGGTCTGCCGGTGATCTTCCATGGCTGCGGCAACGCCAACAGCTACCTCGAGGACATGATCGAGATCGGCCTCGACGGCTACAACCCGCTCGAAGCCAAGGCCGACATGGACGTCGTCGAGCTGCGCGAGCGGCTCGGCCACCGGCTCGCCTTCTGCGGCAACAGCGACATGCGCGTGTGGGAGCGAGGGGATCCCGAGGAAGTCAAGCGCGAGGTCATCCACCGGCTGCGCGCGGCCGAGGGCGGCGGCTACGTGTTCATGTCCGACCACTCGGTCTCGAGCGACGTGTCCGGGCCGACCTATGACCTCATCGTCAGACTGGTGCGCCAGTACGGCACGTACCCGCTCGACCTGCCCGCGGAGTGATGCCATGGCCGACGATCAGCGCTCGACCGGAGATCGGCCCATCCCAAGCGGTCGAGCCGTCCCGGACGACCAGCCCATGACGCCTCGCGAGCGTGTGCTGGCCAGCGTCGAGCACCGTGAGCCGGACCACCTGGCGGTCGATCTCGGCTCGAACCCCAGCTCCGGCATCTCGGCGGTGGCACATGCCAACCTCGTGAAACACCTTAGCCTGGCTAACCAGCGCACGCAGGTGTACGACGTGGTGCAGCAGCTGGCGCAGCCATCCGAGGAGCTGCTCGACCGGCTGCGCATCGACGTGGTCGACATCGGCCGCACCTTCGACGCGGCCGACCAGGACTGGAAGCCGGTGACGCTGCCATCGGGCGTCGACGTCGAGATCCCGGCGTGGTTCGACCCGGTGGTGCAGGCGAATGGCGCGTGGGAGGCGTTCACAGAGGAGGGCCTGCGCATCGCCTCCATGCCGCTGGGGGCGGCCTTCTTCGACCAGACGCACTTCCCCTACCTCGACGGCTATCCGGACGACCTCGCGAACCTGCCGCAGGTCATGCCCACCGTGCTGTGGTCGGGGCTCGTCCACAGCCCCTGGGACCATGCCGCTGATGACGGCTTCTGGGAGGCCCTGCGCGCCCAGACCCTCGCCCTGCGCGCATCGACCGACCGGGCGCTGATGGTGGTCGTGGGCTGCAACCTGTTCGAGTGGGGCACCTTCCTGCGCCGCATCGACAACTTCCTCATGGACCTGGTGACCGACCGGGCCAACGTGGAGCGGCTGCTCGATGCGCTGCTCGAGATCCACTTCGACACGCTCGACCATGTGCTCGAGGCGGTCGGCGACATCGTCGACATCCTGCGGTTCGGCGACGACCTGGGCATGGACGGCGGGCCGCTGATGTCGCCCGCCACGTACCGCGCCATCTTCAAGCCGCGCCACGCCGCGCTCAATGCCTACGTGCACGAACGCAGCTCGCTCAAGACGTTCCTGCACTCGTGCGGCTCGCTCTACGACCTGCTGCCGGACATCATCGAGACCGGCGTGGACATCCTCAACCCGGTGCAGATCTCGGCCGCCAACATGGAGCCCGAACGGCTCAAGCGCGAGTTCGGGGATGCCATCACCTTCTGGGGTGGCGGCGCCGACACGCACCCGGTGCTGCCGCGCGGCACGCCGGCGGAGGTCAAGGACCACGTGCGGCGCAACATCGAGGCCTTAGCTCCCGGCGGTG
>DATHSE010000082.1:0-4075 GCA_035464455.1 Anaerolineae bacterium
GCTCTTGATGTTGTGGGCGAAGCCCTTCTCCACGAGCTGCCGCATGACGAACGGCTTGAAGAGCTCGAGGGCCATCTTCTTGGGCAGGCCGCACTGGTGCAGCTTCAGGTCGGGCCCGACCACGATGACCGAGCGGCCCGAGTAGTCGACACGCTTGCCCAGCAGGTTCTGGCGGAAGCGGCCCTGCTTGCCCTTGAGCATGTCCGAGAGCGACTTCAGGCGATGGTTGCCGGTACCGGCGATGGCACGGCCGCGGCGGCCGTTGTCGATGAGCGCGTCGCAGGCCTCCTGGAGCATCCGCTTCTCGTTGCGGATGATGATCTCCGGGGCGCCCAGCTCCAGTAGTCGCTTGAGCCGGTTGTTGCGGTTGATGACGCGGCGGTAGAGGTCGTTGAGGTCGCTGGTGGCGAAGCGGCCGCCGTCGAGCTGGACCATCGGCCGCAGGTCGGGCGGGATGACCGGCAGCACCGAGAGGATCATCCACTCGGGGCGCGCGCCGGAGCGGCGGAATGCCTCGATGAGGCGAAGACGCTTGATCGCCTTCTTGCGGCGCATGCCGCTGCTGGTGCGGACCTCGGAGTGCAGCGTGGCGCTGAGCCCCTCCAGGTCGAGGCGCGTGATGCGTTCACGCACGGCCTCCGCGCCCATGCCGGCGCCGAAGAGCCGCTGACCGCCGCGGATGCCGCTGCCGTACTTGCGATCGAGGTCGCGGAAGTTCCAGCCGTCCATGGAGGTCTCAGCCAGCAGGTCCCCGGCCTGCAGCTTGCTGATCTCTTCGCGGGCCTTGCGGATCTCCTCCTTGAGGCCCTCGGCCTCGACCTTGAGGTGCTCCTGCTCGGCCTCGAGGGTCGCGCTCATCTCGAGCTTGGCGTCCTCGATGCGCTGCCTGACGGCGGCCTCCTCCTGGGCCTCCTTCTCCTTGATGTCGTGGTTGATCTTCTCGACCAGCTCGGCGGTCAGCTTGCGCAGCTGCGCGGAGACGGCCTTGCCGCCCTTCTCGCCGGCGGCGACGAGCACCTCGCCGGTCTCCTCGAAGACGATGGCGTCCTCGGCCACGGCGCTGCCGAGGGCCTTCAGGGCGGCCTCGGTCGACTGCTGCGCCTCGACCAGCTGGGCAGTGCGCGTCTCGCGCTCCTGCTCGCGCTCGCGCTTGAACTGCTCGAGCTCGCCCTGCAGCTCGTCGGCGAGCTTGTTGACGTCGGCCTGCAGGCGGTCCTCGAGGTCCGCGAGCGCCTGGCCGCCGCTGCCGCGCCCTTCGGCCTCGTCCTCGAGCTGCTGGAGCAGCTTGGCGCGCGCGTCCTCATCCACCCAGGTGACGATGTACTTGGCGAAGTAGAGCACGCCCTCGAGGTTGCGGGGGCTGATGTCGAGCAGGATGCCGAGGCGGCTGGGCGTGCCCTTGAAGTACCAGATATGGCTGACGGGGCTGGCCAGCTGGATATGGCCCATGCGTTCGCGACGCACCTTGGCGCGGGTGACCTCCACGCCGCACTTGTCGCAGATGATGCCCTTGTAGCGGATGCGCTTGTACTTGCCGCAGTAGCACTCCCAGTCACGCGAGGGACCGAAGATGCGCTCGTCGAAGAGTCCGTCCTTCTCCGGCCGCAGGGTGCGGTAGTTGATGGTCTCGGGCTTGGTGACCTCGCCCTTCGACCAGTCACGCACCTGGTCTGGCGACGCCAGCGAGATGCGGATGGCGTTGAAGTTGTTGACCTCGAGCATCGTTCTCCTTCAGCCACACCGACGTTGAGCGGTGCGGGATGCGCGGGTGGTCCGGAGCGAGCTCCGGGCCGCTGGCCCCGGCTGCTGGTCTAGTCTTCGAATCCGGCGAGATTGATGCCGCCAAGGTCTGGCAGCGGATACGCCGAGGGATCCTCGGCGAAGTGGATCTCTTCCTCGTTCTCGTTGAGGATCTCCACGTTGAGCCCGAGGCTCTGGAGCTCCTTGATGAGGACCTTGAAGGACTCAGGCACACCGGGCGCCTGGATGTCCTCGCCCTTGACGATGGCCTCGTACGTCTGGACACGGCCCATGACGTCGTCGGACTTCACCGTGAGCAGCTCCTGGAGGATGTTGGCTGCGCCGTAGGCCTCCAGGGCCCAGACTTCCATCTCGCCGAAGCGCTGGCCACCGAACTGGGCCTTGCCACCGAGCGGCTGCTGGGTGATGAGGCTGTAGGGGCCGGTCGAGCGAGCGTGGATCTTGTCCTCCACGAGGTGGTGGAGCTTGAGCATGTAGATGTAGCCGACGGTGACCTCGCGATCGAAGGGCTCACCGGTGCGACCGTCGCGCAGCGTGGTCTTGCCCGTGACGGGCAGCCCGGCGGCGAGCAGCTCCTCCTCGATCTGCGCCTCGGTAGCGCCGTCGAACACGGCCGTGGCAGCCTTGATGACGCGACCTTCCTTCCGGCTGCGCTCGTGGAGCGCCCAGCCCAGGTGGGTCTCGAGGATCTGACCGATGTTCATGCGGCTGGGCACGCCGAGGGGGTTGAGGATGATGTCAACCGGTGTGCCATCGGGCAGGAAGGGCATGTCCTCCTGGGGCAGGATCTTGGCCACCACGCCCTTGTTGCCGTGACGGCCGGCCATCTTGTCGCCGACGCTGATCTTGCGCTTGGCCGCGACGCTGACGCGGATGAGACGGTTGACGCCCGGGGGCAGCTCGTCACCGTTGTCGCGGTTGAACTCGCGGATGTCGACGACCTTGCCACGCTCGCCGTGGGGCAGGCGCAGGCTGGAGTCCTTCACCTCGCGAGCCTTCTCGCCGAAGATGGCGCGGAGCAGGCGCTCCTCCGCGGTCAGCTCGGTCTCGCCCTTGGGCGTGATCTTGCCGACCAGGATGTCGCCCGGCTGCACTTCGGCGCCGATGTAGACCACACCGTCCTCGTCGAGGTCCTTGAGCGAGTCCTCGCCGACGTTGGGGATGTCGCGCGTGATCTCCTCGGGGCCGAGCTTGGTATCGCGCGACTCCAGCTCGTGCTTCTCGATGTGGATGCTGGTGAAGAGGTCCTCCCGCACGAGGCGGTCGCTGACCACGATGGCGTCCTCGTAGTTGCCACCCTCCCAGCTCATGAAGGCCACCAGGATGTTGCGGCCGAGCGCCAGCTCACCCTCCTCGGTGGAGGAGGAATCGGCCAGCACGGCGTCCTCGGCCACGCGCATGCCCACCTCCACCATGGGGCGGTGGTTGATGCAGGTGCCCTGATTGGAGCGGACGAACTTCTCGAGCGGGTAGCGACGCAGCTCGCCGTCATCCTCTTCGACGGTGATGAGATCAGCCGTCACCGAGGTGACCACGCCGGCTGCGCGTGCCACGACGACCTGGCCCGAGTCCTTGGCGGCTCGCGCCTCCATGCCGGTTCCCACGATGGGCGACTCCGGCTCCAGCAGCGGCACCGCCTGGCGCTGCATGTTGGAGCCCATGAGCGCGCGGTTGGCGTCATCGTGCTCGAGGAAGGGGATGAGCGCCGTGGCCACGGACACGACCTGCTTGGGGCTCACGTCCATGTAGTCGATCTGCTCGGGCCGCGCCTCCGGGAAGGCCGCCAGGTGGCGCGCCGGCACCTTCTCGTCGACGAAGTGGCCCTCGTCGTCGAGCTGGGCGTTGGCCTGAGCCACGTAGCGCTCCTCCTCGTCGTAGGCAGCGAGGTACTCGATCTCATCGGTCACGCGGGGCCGGATGGGAAAGGCCTTGGCCCGCTGGCTCTTGAGCTCCTCGACGGCATCAGGCGTGAACCTCTCGCCCTTCTGGAGCACGACCTTCCCGCCGGCCGTGACGACGTCAGCCCCGGCGATCTCATCGAGGACGCCCTTGTCCTTGTGGTCGATGCTGCGCTTGACCTTGCGGTAGGGCGTCTCGATGAAGCCGTACTCGTTGATGCGTCCGTAGGTGGCCAGCGAGCCGATGAGGCCGATGTTGGGTCCTTCGGGCGTCTCGATGGGGCAGATGCGACCGTAGTGACTGTGGTGCACGTCGCGGACGTCGCAGCCGGCGCGCTCGCGAGACAGCCCACCTGGCCCGAGGGCCGAGAGCCGGCGCTTGCTGGTGAGCTCGGCCAGGGGATTGGTCTGGTCCA
>DATHSE010000083.1:0-7822 GCA_035464455.1 Anaerolineae bacterium
GGTGCCGATAGCGGCATCGGCCGTGCCGTCGCACTCGCTTACGCCCGCGAGGGTGCCGACATCGTGGTCTCGTACCTGGATGAGCAGGAGGACGCCCAGGTCACCTGTGACATCGTCGCAGAGGCCGGTCGCCGCTTCATCGACGCGCCCGGTGACATCGGCGACGAGCGCCACAGCCGGAAGCTCGTGGAGCGCACGGTCGACGAGCTGGGTCGACTCGACATCCTGGTGAACAACGCGGCCCACCAGGATCGGTTCGAGCGCTTCGAGGACATCTCCTCGGCGGAGTGGCACCGGACGTTCGATGCCAACATCCATGCCATGTTCTACCTCAGCCAGGCGGCGTATCCGCACCTGCGCCCGGGCTCGTCGATCATCAACACCACCTCGGTGCAGGCCTACTCGCCCTCGGCCAACCTGCTCGCCTATGCCACCACCAAGGGCGCCGTCCTGACATTCACCAAGGGGCTCAGCCAGCTGCTCATCGATGACGGCATCCGCGTCAACGCCGTGGCTCCGGGTCCCATCTGGACGCCCATCATCCCCGCGTCGACCGACGCCGAGCAGACCGCGCAGTTCGGGGGACAGGCCCCGCTCAAACGACCGGGGCAGCCCCGCGAGCTCGCCCCCGTCTACGTGCTGCTCGCCTCCGACGAGGCCAGCTACATCACCGGTACCGTCTACACCGTGGCGGGCGGCATGCCCCTGCCGTAGTCGCAGCGGCGCTTGATGAGAACCGCCTGCAGGGCGACAAGGAAGGACAGTGCCGCGGGCGCCAGGGTCCGGTCAGCCAGGATCCGCAGCCCGCTGAAGGGCGTTCGCTGGTCAGGGCACCCGTGAGCCGCAGTCCGGGCACTCGTAGGCCGATGGCCTGCGTCGATGCCGGGCGATGACGAGCAACAGCACGCCGACGAGGATGGCCGTCAGCCCGATGGTCGACAGGTTGGCCACGTAGAGCCCGGTGTCACCGCCCACGATGACGGCCACGAGCGAGACGAAGCCGACCAGGAGGAACGCCGCCGCCCAGAAGAGGTTCTCTTCCGCATCGTGACGCACACTCCGCAAGCGACCACCCCCGCACCAGGGGCACAGCAGTCCGCGGGCGTCCTTGCCGGCCTGCAGGGCTGCTAGCGCTGCCGCCCGCCGCTGCTCCGTGGGATCGAGACCGCTGCTCATGGACACCTCCGAGGCTGATCGACACCATGATGCGCCGATCAGCGTCCCAAAGGCCGGTTCGGGAGCCGCGGAGTACCATCGAACGCAGTGGACGTCAGCGACATCGACCGGCCGAACCTCGCGCCTGCCCGCCTCGACGAGGCCCAGCGGACGGGCATCGGCGATATGCCCACGACCGACATGCGTGCGGCCCTGCACCAGATGGCTGACATCGTGGCCGACTATCTCGCTGGCGTGGAGGACTACGCCGTCCTGCCGCAGGTCAGGCCCGGGGAGCTGACCGACCGCCTCTCCGGGCCGCCGCCGGAGGATCCCGAGCCGCTCGAGGACATCCTGTCCGACCTGCGCAAGGACGTCATCCCCAACGTCACCCACTGGCAGAGCCCCAACAACCTGGCCTACTTCTCGTCCACCGCCTCGGGCATCGGCATCCTCGGCGACCTCATCAGCAGCGGGCTCAACTCCAACGCCTTCATCTGGCGCGTGTCGCCGGTGGGCGCCGAGCTGGAAGCGCTCACCATCGGCTGGCTGCGCCAGGGCCTGGGCCTGCCGGACGACTTCGATGGTGTCTACAACGACACCGCCTCCATCAGCACGCTCTCGGGACTTGCCTGTGCCCGCCAGCGGGCGACGGGCAACGCTTCGCAGGCCGGCCTGCGCGCGTCAGCACCGCTGCGCATCTACGGCTCGCCGCATGCCCACTCGTCGATCGAGCGGGCGGCCATGATCCTCGGCATCGGCCGGGATGGCTTCCGCGCCATCGCCGTGGACCACCAGCTGGCGATGGAGCCGACCGCCTTGCGGGCGGCCATCGCCGAGGACCGCGCTGCCGGCTGGCTGCCGGCAGGCATCGTGGCGACCATCGGCACCACCTCCACCACGGCCATCGACCCGGTCGACGCCATCGCCGACGTCGCGCGCGACGAAGACCTGTGGCTGCACGTCGACGCCGCCTATGCCGGTCCCACCGCGCTCATCGCGCAGATGCGCCCGTACTTCGCGGGCTGGGAGCGCGCCGACTCGATCGTGGTCAACCCGCACAAATGGATGTTCACGCCCTTCGATTGCTCGCTGCTGCTGACGCGTTCGATGGGTACGCTGCGCACGGCACTCAGCCTGGTGCCCGAATACCTGCGCACCTACGACGGCAAGGACGCCGGCCGCGACTACTCGGAGTACACGCCGCAGCTGGGACGCAAGGCCCGCGGCATCAAGATGTGGATGCAGCTGCGCTACTTCGGCCTGTCCGGCCTGCGCGCGCGCCTGCAGCAGCACATCGACCTGGCGCATGAGCTGGCGGACTGGATCGAGGCGGACCCGGATGCCGAGCTGCTGTACCCGGTGCCCTTCGGGACGGTCTGCTTCCGCATGCGACCGCTGCGCTACGCGGGCAGGGAAGGGGAGCCGGCGGTGGCGGAGACCCTGGACCGGCTCAACGAAGCGGTGATGAACCGCCTCAACGACTCCGGCGAGGTCTTCCTTTCGCACACCAGGATCGGTGGCATGCTCGTCCTGCGCGCCGCCATCGGCAACATCCGCACCGAGCGCCGCCACATCGAGCATGCCTGGCAGCTGCTGCGGAGCGCGGCCCGCGAGCTGGACCGCGAGCGCGCGTGAGGCGCACCCTGCGGGCAGCTGCTGCGGCGCTGGCTGCGCTGCTGCTGCTGGCCTCTACCATCCTCGCGGCGGGCGTCGGCGGCGCCTCCTGGACCCCGTCGCGATCCACGACCACGGCCCAGCCCAGCCGCTTCCTGGTCGAGGCGGACGCCACCGACTTCCGCACGGACGCCGTCTGGGACGAGTCGCAAGTCAAGGGCCTGGAAGGCTACCTCGCGTCCGGCCTGCGCTACACGCACGAGGTCAACGACCGCAGCGGTCGGCTGAGCGCGACGGGCTACTGGGCAACCAACCATCCCGACCCCGCCTACGACCGCGACGATGATGACGGTGACGGTCGCTGGGAGGAAGCCGAGATCATCGCCGGACGGGCGGCCCCGGATCCCGGCCGGGTGTACACCACGATCGTGCAGTTCTCCCGGTGGCACGGCCGCCGTTCGGGCGGTGCCTGCGAGTGGAGGTGGGACCGCCGGATGGGCGGCGTGGAAGTGCTGTCACAGCTATCGCGTGACCTGTTGGGCGAATGGCAGGCCGAGCGCTACACCCTGACCTACGAGACCAAGCCCTATCCACGCGTGGCCCCCCGCCCCCAGCTGCCCGAAGGGGTCGCCACGGCGCGCTGTCGCGATCAGCGCCCGGGCGTGAACCAGGAGGGCATGGTGGTCACCTTCAGCCAGCCGATCTCGTGGGCGGAGCTGGTTGACCTCATCACGGTGGGCAGCGGCAAGTGGGCCGCCTTCGAGGCCATCGGCTCGAGCGAAGACGACGAGCGACTGTGGACCTGTGGCGGGCCGATCGATGATGCGGTGCGCCTGTCGCAGTGCCGCGCCATGGGCGTGCAGGCGGACGGCATCACCGCGGCCGTGGGCTACTTCGACCCGCTCGCGACCGCGCAGCTGCGGGACCATCCGGCGGTGATCGCAGTCGATCCGCTACGCGACTCGCTCACCGGGCTGCTGTTCGACGTCGGCGGCTTCGGTGTCGAGGCTCCCGGGCTCACCATCAACGACCGCTACTGGGAGCTCGTGCTCACCGCGTGACGGCGTTCCGTGCGAATATCGTCGTGCCCCCGACCGAATGTGAAGGAGATGATATGGCCCAAGTCCGACGAGCCGAAGCGAACTGGAGCGGCGACCTGCTATCCGGTGGCGGCGCCGTGAGCGCGTCGACGAGCGGGATCTTCGACAACCAGGCCATCACCTGGCGCGCGCGCACCGAAGCGTCCGAGGGCAAGACCAGCCCCGAAGAGCTGCTGGCCGCCGCCCATGCCGCCTGCTACTCGATGGCCTTCAGCAACGAGCTGGCCAAGGCCGGCTTCGCGCCCGAGCGCGTCGACGTCTCCGTCGAGGTGACCGCCGACAAGACCGACGCGGGCTGGACGGTGCTGCGAAGCGCCATCAGCGTGCGGGCCAAGGTTCCCGGCGCCGACGCCGCGCTCTTCGCCGAGAAGGCCGATGCGGCCAAGGGCGGTTGCCCCATCAGCCGCGCCATCAGCGGCTCGGTCGAGATCACGCTCGAGGCCGTGCTGGAGGGCTGATCGCTGCGCACCCGAGCCGGGTGCGACCGAGGCTGCCCGCGACTCCCTGGTCGATGCGCCGGGGAGTCGTCTTCGTTCCAAGGGCCCGTGTGGCTGCACGGCCGGCCATCGAGTAGGAAGTCTTCACACTCCCTGAACCCCGGATTCACCGCGCCTCGGGTACAACAGTTTCCGTACCGCCACGCCTCCCGTGGCGCATCAGAGAACCTCCGCGCCGGCCAAGGCGCAGTCGTGCCTGATACGAAAGGAAGACATGCACACACGATCCCCTGACTCGACGGCTCACAGACCCCGCATCAGCGTCACGCTCGCGGCGGCGCTGACCCTCGCGGGCGCCGCGGTGGCCTCGCCCGCCGTGGTGCTCGCTGCGGAGGGCGACAACGACGTCGTCATCGACGTCATCGAGCGGGTCACGCCTGCGGTGGTGACCATCCAGGCGCCGGCCGGCTCGTTCGCCTCCGTGCGCGGCGACGCGCCACGCGACTTCGAGCTGCCTGACGAGCTCGAGCTGCCCGAGGACTTCGAGCTGCCGGACGGCGCCGAGGTCCCGCGCAGTCTCGAGGACCTCGAGCAGCTGCTGCCGGAGGGCTTCGAGCTGCCCGAGGGCTTCGAGCTGCCTGAAGAGTTCCGCGTGCCATTCGGTGGTCCCGGGGACTTCGGCTTCGGCGGCACCGGCTCGGGCGTGATCGTCTCCGACGACGGCCTCATCATCACCAACGGGCACGTGGTGGGCAACGCCGACACGGTCAACGTCATCCTCGACGACGGCACGGTCCTGGAAGGCACCGTCAGCGGCGTGGACACGCTCACGGACTTCGCGTTCGTCGACGTTGATGCCGAGGGCCTGCCGAGCGTGACGCTGGGCGATTCCTCGATCACCAAGGTCGGACAGCTGGCCATCTCCATCGGCAACCCCCTGGGTCGCTTTCCCAGCAGCGCCGCCGTGGGCATCATCAGCGGCCTTGACCGCAGCATCGATGTCTTCGGCAACAGCCTGGGCGGCAACCGGCTCAACCACCTCATCCAGACCGACGCCGCCATCAACTCCGGCAACTCCGGGGGCGGCCTCTTCAACGGCGATGGCGAGCTCATCGGCATCACCACCGCCCAGGCCGGCATGAGCGACGGCATCGGCTTCGCGCTTCCCATCGACCTGGCCAAGCCCATCATCGATCAGGCGCAGGCCGGCGAGCCCATCTCGCGGCCGTACGTGGGCGTGGTTTACCAGGCCATCGACGCCCGCATCGCAGCCGAGGAGTCGCTGCCGGTGACGGAGGGTGCCTGGATCGGTGGCAGCGATGCGGACCAGAGCCCGGTCGTGGCCGGCAGCCCCGCGGACGAGGCCGGCCTGCAGCCCGGTGACATCATCACGGCCGTCGACGGCCTTGCCGTTGACCGCACCAACCCGCTGGACCTGCAGGTCCTGCGCTTCGCTCCCGGCGACGAGGTGACCCTGGACGTCCTGCGCGAGGGCGAGAGCCTCCAGCTCACGGCCACGCTCGGCACCCGGCCGGCTGACCTCAACGGCTAGCCGACACCCGCACAGCGGCCCTGCTCGTCGTCGGCAGGGCCGCTTCTTCATCTCTCGCGCCCTGCTAGCATGGCGCCGTTCCAGCAGCACCAGCGCCAGCCCGAAGGACCAGCCCCAGGAGGCGAGCCCGATCGATGCCCCCCACCGAGAACCTGCAGCGGGTCCCGCAGGTGGCCCTCGAACGCCTTCTACACCAGGGGCTCTTCACGACCGGCCTGTTCCTCGAGGTTTCGGAGACGCCCACCCGGCGGCTCTACCTGGCCGATCAGATCGGGGTGTCCATCAACGAGATCAACGACTGGCGCGATGAGGCGATGCTGCTGAACCTCGCCAACTTCGGACCCGAGGAGCAGCGCATCCTGACCCAGGCCCGCATCGTCGGCTTGTCCGACCTGCTCGAGTGCGATGCCCAGGAGTTCCGCCGCCGGGTCAACGAGGCCGCCTACACGCTGGGCGTGGATGCACCCACGGACCTGGCCATCCAGGGCTGGCACGACCAGGCCCAGACCCTCGCTGAGGGCTAGTACCGCGAACCCCGCCTTGCGCCTGCCGGTGCGCATCGGCGTCTTCGCCGGCACGGTCCTGGCCATCATCGCGCTGGCGGTCCTGCCGCTGCTGACACCGTGGTTCATCCACGCCGCGCTCGACGCTGCCGGCTCCGCCGAACGGCTGGGCGTCACCGCCGCGCAGGCCCATGCGCTCTCCGACCGCTCGGTGGAGGAGCTGGTCCTTGGCCCGGGTACCTTCGCCATCGCAGCTCCCGACGGCACGCCGCTCTATGACGCGTCGGAGCGCAGCCATCTAGCCGACGCCCGCACGCTGCTGGGCATCTTCCTCATCGCCGGCGGCCTTGGGATCGTCTTCATCGGCGCCACGCTGGCACGGGGAGCAGCACGCAGACCGGCTGTCTGGCGCACCGTCGCCGCCGCCGGCCTCGCGACGGCCAGCGTGGTGCTCGTTCTGGGCGCCGTCTCCGTGGTCGCCTTCGATCTACTCTTCACGCTCTTCCACCAGGTCTTCTTCCCCGGCGGCAACTGGTCCTTCGACCCGGGCTCGCAGCGCCTCGTGCAGCTCTACCCGTTCGCGTTCTGGCAGATCGCGGCGGCCGCGCTGGGTGTGACAGTGCTGCTGCTGGCTCTCGGGACCTGGCTGCTGGGCCGATGGGCCGAGCGTCGTCCTACCCGCCGCACGAACGCCACGGGCAGTCCCGGCTCGACGCAGTCGTCCATGGAGGACTAGGCTCACCGCATGTCCGAACCACAGCTGTTGTCGCTCGAGGAGGCGCTCGAGCGCATCCTCGAGGACGTGCTGCCGCTGCGCGCGGAGACGGTGCCGCTGCCGGAGGCGCTGGGACGGGTGCTTTCGGAGGAGGTGACCGCCCTGCTGACGCTGCCGGCGTGGGACAACAGCGCCATGGACGGCTACGCGGTGCGCGCTCGGGACGTGGCGCAGGCGAGCCCGGAGGCGCCGGTGACGCTGCGGGTCACCGGCGAGGTAGCCGCCGGGTATGAGCCGACGGTGCAGGTCGAGCCCGGCTGCGCCGTTCGCGTCCTCACCGGTGCCATGATCCCCCCCGGTGCCGACGCGGTCGTCCAGGTGGAGGACACCGACGCGGCCGCAGGCCCGGCGGCGCTCCCGGAGAGCGTCGGCATCCGCGCTCCCGCGCCCGCGGGACAGCACATCCGCCTCGCCGGCAGCGACATGCGCCAAGGTGACGCCTTGCTCCCCGCCGGCAAGCGCATCGGACCGGCGGTCATCGCGCTGCTGGCAGCAGCCGGGCATGCCCGCGTGAACGTCCACCGCCGGCCGCGCGTCGCCATCGTCGCCACCGGTGACGAGCTCACCCCCATCGGCGAGCCGCTGGGCCCGGCGTCCATCCCCGACAGCAACAGCGAGTCCATCGCCGCCCAGGTGACAGCCGCGGGCGCCGAGCCCGTCCGCCTCGGCATCGCCGGCGACGA
>DATHSE010000084.1:0-14455 GCA_035464455.1 Anaerolineae bacterium
CCCGGCGGAAGCGCGTCCGCGCGGCGTCATCGAGCGATTCGAACACGTCGCGTTCGTCGTACTGCTCCTTGAAGTGCAGGTACTGCGCGGCCGTCCAGGCGTGCTGGAGCTGATCGCTCCGCATCTCGATGGAGGTGAAGCCGGCTGCCGTCAGCTCGGCCTCGGCCTCGTCGGGCGACTGGTACTCGCTGCCCCGCGACGTCCGGAAGCCGGCCGTCTCAGGCGCCAACCCCCACTCGTCGACCAGCGCCGCGAAGGCCTGATCGGCCCCGGACACGAGCTCGTGGGCCATCGTGGTGACCAGCCCGAGGACGCCACCCGGCCGCAGCACGCGCGCGATCTCCTGCAGCAGCGCGCGGCGATCGTCCACCAGCTCGAGCACGAATGCCACGCTCGCCACGTCGATCGATCGGTCTCCCAGCGGCATCGCCGACGCCTCCGCGATCAGCCACTCGAAGCGCGCCGCCTGCTTCGGCCACGCCTTGGCGACCCGCAGGCGTGCCACGGACAGCATGCCCGCGGAGCCGTCGAGGGCCACGATGCTGGCATCCGGCCAGCGGGTGGCGGCTGCCAGCAGCAGTGAGCCGGTGCCGGCGCCCACGTCCAGGAACCTCGACGGCGCCGCTTCGACGCGTGCCAGCATGCGCTCGGCGGGACCGGCCAGCACCGGCTCCCAGTAGCGCGCATAGCGCAGGCTGTCGGGGTCGGGTGGCTGCACGGTCACCACGCCCCGCGGCCCGAACAGGGCCCAGGGCGCACCAGGGCCGGAGTCCTCAGGACGCCTCGGTGCCGATGCGGTACACGCTGCCGCCGAGCGACAGCACGTACAGCTCGCCGGCATCGTCCTCACCGAAGGAGACGAAGCCCTGCGGCGCATCCAGCAGCAGGTGCGCGACCGCGGGCTGCCCAGCCGCCACCGCATCCGCATCGAGCCCCCAGATGAAGCCGCTGGCGAAGTCGCTGAAGAGGTAGACACCGTCGAGCGCCGGGAACGACTCGCCGCGGTAGACGTAGCCACCGGTGATGGCGCGCTGTGGCGGCGTCTTGTCATAGGCGTACACCGGCGGCTCGAAGCGCGACGGGTCACAGTCGGGCACGTTCGGGTGGCAGGTGGCCGCGCCCTCGACGTCGGACCAGCCGAAGTTCAGGTCCGGCACGCCGGCGGGGATGCGGTTCACCTCTTCGATGCGCTCACCGACGTCACCGATCCAGAGGTCTCCCGTCTCACGGTCGAAGCTGGCGCGGCGAGGATCGCGCAGACCCCTGGCCCAGGTCTCGCGCGCGAAGCCCTTGCGCTTGACGGCATAGGGATTGTCCTCGGGGATGACGTAGGTCTTGCCCTTGTCGACGTCGATGCGAAGCACCTTCGCCAGGCGCGTACCGGGGTCCTGACCGAGCCCTCGCGGGTCGCCCGGCGAGGGGCCACCACCGTCACCCAAGGGGATGTAGAGGAAGCCATCCGGCCCGAAGCCGATCCAGCCGCCCTTGTTGTTGGGATACTCCTGATCCACCGGCGGCAACAGCGAGCCCTTGGCCGGCTTGCTGCCGGGCTTGCAGCGCCGGCCCTTGAACTCCGCGATCACCGTCCGGCCGTCCGGCAGTGCGTTGTAGTGGACGTAGAACAGCCCGTTCTGCTTGAAGCGTGGATGGAAGGCGATGGCATGCAGCCCCTGCTCCGGTCCCGTGACGACGACGTCCAGGCCGTTCGGCCCGAGGTCGAGGAAGGGACGAGGGAGGATCTCTCCGTCGTTGCGGACGATGCGCACCGCGCCGCCGCGCTCCACGACATAGAGACACTGGCCGGGGACGCCGTCGTCGGCCAGGTAGACAGGGGTGTCCAGGCCGTCCACGAAGAGGTCGGTTCGCAGCTTCACCGTCGAGGGGTCGAAGGCCTGCAACGGCGACGGCTCGGGCGTCGGGACGGCGCCTGCAGCCGGCGACGCAGAGGCTTCCACGCCTGGGTCTGTCGAGGGCGACGCGTCTGCGCCGATCGTCGACAGCGAGCTGCCGGCGACGAGCAGCAGGGCGGCCGACAGGGACAGGACGACGAGACGAAGACGGCGGGAGCGGCGCTGGCTCATGCGACCTCCGTGACGAAGGTGATCAGGTGCTCGGCGGCAAGGGTGGCCTGCGAGCCGCTGGTCGTGGCGGCGAAGACCACCAGCGCGACGACTAGCGCGATGATGACAGCGATGACCGCGATGCGCCCGAGCGTGCGCTGGGCCGAGCGTTCGGTCGGCGGCAGCAAGGACGGATACTGCGGTCGCGAGGCGGGGCGCCGGTCGAAGTGCTCCGGATAGGCGACGGCGTCGCGCGAGATGCGGTCCATGACCGCCGGGGCAACGTCCGGTGTCCAGTGCAGCTCCGAAACCACCAGCGAGACGGCGATGGCACCCAGGCGGTCGTCGGCCATGGCGCTGACGACGTCGGGACGGCGCTCGACGGCCATCAGGCTGCTGCCAAGCGTGCGCGCAGCTGCTTGAGCGCCGTGCCCAGGTGCTCGTCGACGAGCCCCGACGCGATGGACAGGGCACTTGCAGCGTCGTCCCTGCTGAGTCCGAAGAGATAGCGAGCAGCGATGACGAGGCGGTCCTCCTCGCCCAGCCGATCGAAGGCCCCCGCGATGGCCGCCTGCTCGGTCGGCGTCAGGCCGGTCGCCTCGGCAAGCCCGGGCACGGCGGTGGCGGGGAAGTGCGGCCCCTGTGCCTTCTCCACCGGTCGGGACGATCGCGTGGGACGGCCCGACTCGCGCCGTTGCTGACGGGATTCACCAGCCGCGATCCGGATCAACCAGGGCAGCACGCCCGCATCGGGGTCATGCGAGGGCAGCGCCCGGAAGGCACGCACGAACGTGGACAGCGTCGCCGCCTCCGCCAGACGGGAGTCACGCACGATGAGCCACGCGGCGCGATAGACCGGCTCCTGGTATCGGCGCACCAGGCGCTCCCAGGCGCGCAGATCCCCCCGGCGAGCCGCCTCGACCAGCGAGGCGTCGATCGCATCGGCGGGAGCGAAGTCGGTCCCGGTCATGTCGGCACGATGGTAGCGGCAGCCGGAGCAGCACGGGGCAGCATGCCGGCGAGGGACGCCACAGCGTTGGCCGAAGCATCCGCAGCCTCGGACGGCTCAGCGGTCGATGGCGAACGGCGCCTCCGGCTCCAGGTCGAGCTCAGCCACGGCCTTGGCCACGGTCTGCCGGTCCATCGCCTGAGTGCGCGCCAGCTCGACGAGGACGCCGGCCGTGATGTGCGGCGGGTCGATGTCGAAGAACCGACGAAGCGCCTCGCGGGTGTCACTGCGACCGTAGCCATCGGTGCCCATGCTGCGCCATGCGCTCGTCGGGACCCAGCGGGCGACCATGTCCGGCCAGGCAGCCATCCAGTCGGACACCGCGATCACGGGCCCGGCAGCAGCCGCCTGCGCCAGCACCTGGGTGACGTACGGGACGCGTTCCGAGCCAGGATTGTGCAGGTTCCAGTGTTCGGTCTCCAAGGCTTCGTTTCGTAGCAGCTGGAACGACGGGGCGCTGTAGACCTCCGTCGCGACGCCGAAACGCTCGGCCAGCATGGCCTGCGCTGCGAGCGCCTGTTGCATGATCACCCCCGAGGCCAGGATGGTGGCGCGAGGCGCGCCCTTGCCCAGCTTCGGTGCTGCTGCGAACCGGTATAACCCATTGATGATGTCCTCGTCACTGACCCCTTCGGGTCTAGCAGGCATGACATGGTTCTCGTTGTATAGCGTCAGGTAGTAGTAGACGTCCTCCGGCTCCGGGCCGTACATGCGCCGCAGGCCATCGCGGATGATGGCTGCGGTCTCGTAGGCGAAGGCCGGGTCGTAGGCACGACATGACGGGTAGGCGGAGGCGAGCACCAGGCTGTGGCCGTCTTCGTGCTGCAGGCCCTCTCCGTTGAGCGTGGTGCGTCCGGCCGTGGCGCCCAGCATGAAGCCCCGCCCACGTGCGTCGCCGAACGCCCAGATCTCATCGCCCGTGCGCTGGAAGCCGAACATCGAATAGAAGATGTAGAACGGGATCATCGGCTCAGCGTGGGTGGCATAGGCCGTGCCCGCCGCCTGCATCGACGCCGTCGAGCCTGCCTCCGTGAGCCCCTCCTCGAGGATCTGGCCAGCCTTGTCCTCGCGATAGGTGAACAACAGGTTGGAGTCCACGGGGTCGTAGCGCTGGCCCAGCGCGGAGTAGATGCCAACCTCCTGGAACAGCGAGTCCAGGCCGAAGGTGCGTGCCTCGTCAGGGATGATGGGAACGATGCGCCGACCCAGGCCCTCGTCGCGGAGCAGGTTCCGCAGCAGCTTGGCGAATGCCATGGTGGTCGAGACCGCCTGGCCGCCGGAACCGGCATCGAACTCGCCGAAGACCTTGTCGCCGGGCGTTTCGAGCGGCTTGCTGATGACGATGCGGCGGGGTGAGGGGCCCCCGAGCGCGGCACGACGCTCCTGCAGGTACCTGACTTCGGGGGAGTCCGGACCAGGATGGTAGTAGGGCACGTCCTTGAGCTCGTCGTCCGGGATGGGCAGCTCCAGGCGATCGCGGAAGACGCGAACCTCGTCGTCGTTCATCTTCTTGGCCTGGTGCGTGATATTGCGGGCCTCCACCGAGGATCCCAGCGTCCAACCCTTCACCGTCTTGGCCAGGATGACCGTGGGGGAGCCGTTCGGCTCGATGGCCTTGGAGTAGGCCGCGTACAGCTTGCGGTAGTCGTGCCCGCCGCGGCGCAGCGCCTTGAGCTCGTCGTCGCTCTTGTCGGCCACCAGGGCGGCGAGCCGGGGGTCGGTTCCGAAGAAGTGCTCGCGCATGTACGAGCCCGGCTCGACCGCGTACTTCTGCCACTCGCCGTCGAGCGTCTCGGCCATCCGCGCGACGAGCACGCCCTCCGGATCGCGAGCCAGGAGCTCATCCCATTCGCGGCCCCAGATGACCTTGATGACGTTCCATCCCGCGCCGCGGAAGACTGCCTCCAGCTCCTGCACGATCTTGCCGTTGCCTCGCACCGGCCCATCGAGGCGCTGCAGGTTGCAGTTGACCACGAAGATGAGGTTATCCAGGCCCTCGCGCGCGGCGATGCTGAGCGAGCCCAGCGACTCGGGCTCATCGGTCTCACCGTCGCCGAGGAAGGCCCAGACGCGGCTGTTGGAAGTGTCCTTGATGCCGCGATTGAGCAGGTAGCGGTTGAAGCGTGCCTGGTAGATGGCCGCCAGCGGCGACAGGCCCATCGAGACCGTGGGGAACTCCCAGAAGTCCGGCATCAAGCGTGGATGCGGATACGAGGACAGCCCCTGTCCGGGTACGATCTCGCGGCGGAAATGGTCGAGCTGCGATTCGCTCAGGCGACCCTCCAGGAAGGCACGGGCGTAGACGCCCGGCGCGGCGTGGCCCTGGTAGTAGACCTGGTCGCCCATGCCCTCGGCATCCTTGCCGCGGAAGAAGTGGTTGAAGCCGACCTCGTAGAGGCTGGTGGCGGAGGCGAAGGTGGCGAGGTGGCCGCCGATGCCGGGCGAAGCCTTGTTGGCACGCAGGACCATGGCGGCAGCGTTCCAGCGGACCAGGCGGCGGATGCGCCGCTCCATGTCCTCGTCACCCGGGAATGCCGCCTCCTGCTCTGGGCTGATGGTGTTGAGGTAGCGGGTCTGCGTCAGCGGCGGCAATCCGATGTGCAGCTGCCGCGCTCGCTTGAGCAGCTTGTACAGCACGAACTGCGCGCGCTCCGGCCCGAGCTCCTCGGTGAGGGCATCGAGCGAGGCGACCCAGTCCTGGGTCTCATCGGGGTCGGGATCGGGTGGAAGGAGCTTGAAGTCACCGTAGGGGTCGAACATGTCGCCCGCATCGTAGGTCATATCGCGGCGGACGCGTGCCTTGGCCAGCGGATGTGTGGTCTGGCCGGCGGATGCGTGCCCTGGCCGGCGGATGCGTGCCCTGGCCGGCGGACGCACGGTGGCACGAGCGGCGTATCCTGCTGCGGTCATGAGCAAGACAGACACCACAGCGACGACCGTCGAGCAGCCAGCCACCAGGGCGGCTTCCGCCCGGGCCAGTGCCGCGCCGGCGGCCGCGACATCGAAGGCCATCCCATTGACGGGCATCGCGCTCGGCATCGACGTAGGAGGCACCGGCGTGAAGGCCGCCCTCGTGGACCTGGCCACCGCCGAGCTGATCACGTCGCGCATCCGCGAGAAGACGCCACAGCCATCCGAGCCGGCGGCGGTGATCGACACCGTCGCCTCGGTGGTCAGCCGGGTCCTGGCCGAACACAAGCCGGTCAAGGACCTCGCGGTCGGCTGCGGCCTGCCGGGCGCCATCAAGTACGGCTACATGAAGACCGCGGCCAACCTCGACAAGGGCTGGGTCGATCTCGATGCCACGACCGCGCTGAGTCAGAAGCTGGGCACCGACGTCCATGTCATCAACGACGCCGACGCCGCCGGCATGGCCGAGCTGGCCTACGGCGAAGCCAAGGACCGCCCGGGAACGACCATCCTGCTGACCATCGGCACCGGCATCGGCAGCGCCCTCATCAGCGAGGGCCGGCTGGTTCCCAACACCGAGTTCGGGCACCTGATCATGCGCAAGAAGGCTTCCGAGACGTTGGTCAGCGGGGCTGCCCGCACGCGTCGTGGACTGGGCTGGAAGCGTTGGGCGGCCGAGTTCAACCAGTACCTGGCGATGCTCGAGTTCTTCCTCTGGCCAGACCGCATCATCCTCGGTGGCGGCGTGAGCAAGGAATCGGACAGGTACTGGCAAGACCTGGTTACCAACGCCGAGCTGGTCAAGGCCAGGTTCCTCAACACGTCGGGCATCATCGGAGCCGCCTATGCCGCCGGCCTGGCCGCACACGAGGAGGCGGCCGCCAGGAAGCCGAGCCCCCGCAGCACGCGCAGGGCGGCCCCGCCCAGGAAGCGCGCCTGACGGTCCCCGCCGCCAGGTCGCCATCGGCACGCGTGCAGATCCACCTGCTGGACGCCACCTACGAGCTCTTCCGCGCGCACTTCGGGCGGCCACCGCGGGCCGGTCTCGACGGCCAGCCGGTCGGCGCCACGCTGGGCGTGGTGGAGTCGGTGCTGTCGCTGCTCGCAGATGGCGGCGTCACGCACCTCGGTTGCGCTACCGACCACATCATCCGCTCGTGGCGCAATGACCGCTACCCCGGCTACAAGACCGAAGCTGGTTTGCCGCCGGATGTGCTGGCGCAGTTCGGGCTGCTGGAGGATGCCCTGCGGGCGCTGGGCGTGGTGGTCTGGCCCATGCTGGAGTTCGAGGCCGATGACGGGCTGGCTGCGGCCGCCGAGCGCTTCGCCGACCACCCTGAGGTGGAGCGGGTGATCATCCTCTCGCCTGACAAGGACATGGCCCAGTGCGTTCGCACGGACGGCCGAGTGGTCACCTTCGATCGTCGCGAGGGCCGCTTCTACGATGCCGCCGCGGTGGAGCAGAAGTTCGGTGTGCCGCCGGCATCGATCCCCGACTACCTGGCGCTGGTGGGCGATGCCGCCGACGGCTTCCCGGGACTGCCGGGCTGGGGCGCGCGTTCGGCTGCCACCGTCCTGGCGCGCTACCCACACCTCGAAGACATCCCCGACGCGGTCAGCGCCTGGGACCTGAAGGTACGAGGTGCGGCCAGCCTGGCGCGCACCCTCAAGGAGCAACGCTCCGACGCCATGCTCTTCCGTGAGCTCGCCACCCTGCGGACGGACGCACCCATCCCCCAACTCGAGCCGGATGAGCTGCGCTGGCGAGGGCCCGATGGCGAGGCCTTCGAGGCGCTGGCCAGGCGGCTGCGCGCCCCCCGACTGCTGGCGCGCCTGCACGCGGGAAACTGAGCCCGGCCGCGCAGGCTTCAGCTCCTCAGCAGCCGCAGGAACGCGGCATGGTGCCTGGGGCTAGCCGCCACGATGCCGATCGACTTGGGGGACATGCCGATGTCGAACCAGTGGTTGCCCAGCTGCGAGGTCACGATGGCGCCACCCTCGATGGCGATGACGCCGGCAGCGCAGATATCCCAGGTGGAGAGACCCTGGTATTGCACGTAGGCATCGAAGCGGCCGTTGGCGAGATAGGCCATCGCCAGCGTGGCGCTGCCCATCGAGCGCACGATGCGGACCGTGTGACGGAAATCGCTGCTCTGGCGGGCGAAGCCCGAGCCCGGCAAGCCCAGGTGTACCACCGTGTCAACGAGGCGCTCCTTGTCAGCGCAGCGGACGGGCCGCCCATCAAGGAAGGCACCGCCACCCCGACTCGCGCTGAAGAGCTCTCCGCGCGACGGATCGAGCACGACCCCGAGCACCGGCTCGCCCTCGATGACCAGGCCGACGCTGACGGCGAAGAACGGGATGCCATTGGCGTAGTTGACGGTACCGTCGAGCGGGTCGATGACCCACAGTCGATCAGGTCCCGCGCCCCACTCGCCCGATCCGCCGGATTCTTCGGCCAGGAGGGAGTCACCCGGGAAAGCGCGGCCGATGATCTCGAGGATGGCTTCCTCACTCAGGTGATCAGCCTCGGTGACGAGATCCTTCTCGCTCTTGAAGTCTATACGCTCGAGCCGCTCATACCGCTGCATCTGGATGGCACCGGCAGCACGTGCAGCCTCTGAGGCCACCTTGAGCTCGCGAGACAGGTCGATCGTCGTCATGTGGCGATCGTAACGGCCACCCAGCTCGCGGGCTTGCGATGATCGCTAGCTGCAGATGACCGTCAGGGAGTCGATGTCGTACCCCACGCTGCCCTCAGGTGGTGCTGCCAGCTCGCGCTGGAGGCCGACGCTCGAGCCGCCGGGCACGACCTCGGTGCGGAAGGCCAGGTCATCGGGCCGGGGTACACCGTCACGCGTCACGCGACAGTCGGCCACGCTGTCGGACGCTCCCTCGTTGGCCACGCTGAAGGAGAGCGTGACGGCACCGTCAGCAGCGGCGCTGGCCACCATCACCGTCGCAGCGAAGGGACCGGCAGACCTCACCGCCAGGTTGGCCAGCAGGAGGAAGCCGATCACGCCAAGCACGATGCCACCGAAGATGGTGGCGTGCATCTGGGTGGCGCTGGGTCCGGAGAGCCGACCCCGGTTGTGGTCCTCGCACAGCGCCACGCCGGGAGCGGTCTCGGCGCCACAGCGGAAGCAGTGGTCGACCGGCCGACCGTCCGGCCTGGGAGCCAGGAAGCCGTGAGCGTCGCGGGCGGGATCTGGATCGACGGAGGCTGTCATCGAGGGTCAATGTAGCGCCAGCGTCGCAAACTGTCAGCGGCGCACTCAGAGAAGGTCGAGGATGCGCTGGAGCTGCGCCGGGCCGACATCGTGGATGACCAGCTCGGAGGCGCCCTTGTCGCGCCAGCGCGCGGTCAGCGCCTCGATGTCCCCGCCCACCTCCTGTACGTCGATGCCGACCACGATGGGCACATCGGCCCGGGAGCGGCCGACGGCGGCGAGCTCAGCCTCGAAGACCGGCAGCAGCTGGTCGTACTCGGGAGCGAAGCAGGTCCAGGCGTCGCCCAGTCGCGCGGCAGATCGCGCACCGGCCGGCTTCATGCCGGCGACGGTGATGCGCGGGGCGGGCTGCGGGACGGGGAAGGCGTGGGCGCCCTCGAGCCGGTAGTAGCGGCCCTCGAAGTCCACCGGGCCGCCGCTGAACAGCAGGCGCAGGACCGCGATGGCCTCCTCGAGGCGCGCCGCTCGTTCCTGCGGAGGCGGGAAGTCGAGGCCGTAGGCGCGGTGCTCGGCGGGGTGACCGCCGATGCCGATGCCCAGCTCCACGCGACCGGCCGCGAGGTCCGCCAGCGTGGCCACGATGCGGGCCAGGACTGCTGGATGGCGGTTCATGACGTTGGCCACGAAGGAGCCCACGTGGATGCGCCGGGTGGAGGCGGCCGCGGCCGTCAGCGTCGTCCAGCACTCCAGCAGCGGGTCGGCGAGGTCGCCACGGCTGACGAAGTGGTCCCAGGCCCAGACGGTACCGAAGCCGGCGGCCTCGGCTCGCCGGGCCGCCGCGATCCACCAGGAAGCCTCGACGCCGATGACGGTGGGGTTGATGCCGACCGGCAGATGTGCCGTCATGTCCCGCTGCTCAGATGGAGAGGCCGGCCTCCAGGGCCACCTCGATCATGCGATCGGTGGCCTTCTCCAGGGCATCGAGCGGCAGATAGGTGTCCTCTGACGACTCCTCCTCGGACAACGTGTCGCTGACGGTGAGGATGCAGGCCGCGCGCACATCCTCGCCCGCACCCGCGGCACGCGCCGCGAGGTCGAAGAGTGCGGCTGCCTCCATCTCGAAGCCGAGGATGTTGCGCGCACGCCACTTGGTGACGTAGTCCTCGTCGGGGTTGTAGAAGACGTCGACCGTGGCGACCTGGCCGATATGCGGCTCTACGCCCTTGGCCCGGGCAGCGTCGACCAGCGCGCGGGTGAGCTCGAAGTCGGCCGCCGGCGCGTAGGCATCGCCGTGCAGGTAGGTGGCGGTGGCGCCGTCCACCGGTGCCGCGGCGGTGGCGATCACCAGGTCAGCAGCGCGAACACCACGCCCGATGCCACCGGTGGTACCGACGCGCACCAGGCGCCTGGCACCCAGGTTGAGCAGCTCCTCGATGATGATCGAGATGGACGGCGTGCCCATGCCCGACGTCTGCACGCTCACCGGCTTGCCCTTGTAGGTGCCGGTATAGCCGAGCATGCCGCGGTGATCGTTTACCAGGCGGCTACCCTGCAGGCCATCATCGAAGAGCTCGGCGATGCGGGTGGCGCGGTTGGGGTCGCCCGGCAGCAACACCAGCGGCGCGTAGTCGCCGACCTCGGCGCGAAGGTGGATCTGGGTCATGGTGCGCAACTCCCCCGGCATCTGCCGTGGCTTCTCGTTTGGCGAGGAGTCTAGCCCGCCGTGACCCCTATCATCGGGTCGTATCGATGACCAGTGAAGGGGGTTGTGGGGTGGCCAAGAAGATCGCGGGCTGGGCACGTCAGATGATGGAGCGCCCGGGGAGCTTCGGGACGCTGGCGACGCTCTCGGCCGATGGGTCACCGCACCAGGCGGTGGTCTGGTACCTCCTCCGCGGCGACAGCGTCGTGGTCAACTCCGCGGTCGGACGGACCTGGCCCGGCAACCTGCTGCGCGACCCCCGCTGCAGCCTGCTGGTCGAACAGGGCTATGACTGGGTCAGCCTCGTGGGCCGGGTCGAGGTGGTCAGCGAGCAGGCAGTAGCACAGGCGGACATCGCGGCCATGGCCCGCCGCTACCATGCTGCTGACCCTGAGCATGCCGAGCGCATGATCGAGCAGGTCTTCCGGCCTCAGCAGCGCATCAGCTTCGTCCTGCGGCCCCAGCGCATCGCCCAGCATCCCGACGCATGAACGGTCACGGCGAACCACGCATCGTCGTCCTCGCCGGTGGCTACGGTGGCGCCAAGCTGAGCCACGGCCTGGCGCTCGCGTCGCTCGCTCGTGCCTCGCGCGGGTGGCCTCCGCTGCAGCTGTCGGTCATCGTCAACACCGGCGACGACCTGGAGCTCCATGGCCTGGCCGTCTCGCCCGACCTCGATACGATCATGTACACGCTTGCCGGACTGGCCAATGACGAGACCGGCTGGGGCCTGCGGGACGAGACCTGGTCGACCTCGACGATGCTCACGCGCTACGGCGCCCCGACCTGGTTCAGGCTTGGCGACGGGGACATGGCGACCCACATCCGCCGCAGCCAGCTGCTGCGCGAAGGACGTCGCCTGACCGAGGTCACCGCCGAGCTCGCGACATCGCTTGACGTGGCGGCGAGGTTGCTGCCCATGACCGACGCCGCGGTGCGCACGGAGATCCGCACCGCGGATGGCTGGCTCGAGTTCCAGGACTACTTCGTGCGTCGAGGCCAGCAGGATCGCGTGCTGGACATCCGCCATCGAGGCATCGAGTCCGCTCGGCCGACGCCCGAGGTGCGTGCTGCCATCGCCTCAGCCGAGCTCATCGTCATCGCACCCTCCAACCCGTTCGTCTCGGTGGGGACCATCCTGGCCGTACCGGAGATGCTCGACGCGCTCACCGCGGCGCCGGCCACGGTGGTGGCGGTCAGCCCGCTAGTCGGCGGCAAGGCTCTGCGAGGCCCGGCCGACCGGATGCTCGAATCGCTCGGCGGACGAGCCAGCGCGGGCGGCGTGGTGGAGCTCTACGAGCGGACCTATCCCGGGCTCGTCGACGTGTTCGTGCTCGACCTGGCCGATGCGGCCGACGCGGCGAACCTGTCGCCGCGTGCCTCGATCGAGCTGGAACAGACGGTCATGCGCTCGTACGAGGACCGGCAGCAGTTGGCCGAGGCCATCCTGTCTGCGCACCTGCCGGGCTCGGGGCGCGCTGCGCGCGCATGACAGCGACGCCGCGGCGTCTACCATTCGGCCTCAGCCATGCCCACTCAGCCACGCGCGCCCAGCTCAGTGCTCGAGCCCGTGCACGTCGTGCTGCCGATGCGCAGTGTGTCGGGCGGCAAGGCCCGGCTGGGCGGTGCGCTAGACGCCGAGGAGCGGGAAGAGCTGGTGCTGGGCATGCTGCTGCACACCCTCGCCGTGCTCGTCGATTGGCCTGCCTGCCGGCGTATCCACCTGGTCAGCCCGGACCCGGTGCTCGACGTCGCCACGCGCCGCACCGGCGTCGAGGTGAACGCGCTGCGGCAGCAGGGCGAGGGCCTCAACGAGGGCGTCGGCCTCGGCGTCAGCGCCGCCTGCATGGAGGGGGCGCCCAGCGTACTGGTGCTGCCGGGCGACCTGCCACACCTCTCGGTGCAGGCGCTCGACGAGTTGATGCTGGCGGCTGACGCCGCCCTGGCGGCTACCTCGGGAGGCCCACTGGTGGCGATCGTGCCGTCCGACGCGCGCAATGGCACCAACGCCCTGCTGCTGCGACCGCCGCGGGTGATCGCGCCTGCCTTCGGACCGGGCAGCTTTGAAGCACACCTGCGAGCAGCGGAGTCGGCAGCCGCAGCCGTCCAGGTCGTCAGCCCCAGCGAGCTGGGCTTCGACCTGGATACGCCCGAGGACCTGGAGCGGCTGGATCCGGTACGCCTGCGCGCGCTCATGGAGCTGGGACGGCGCGCGATCGAGGGGGCGCGCGCATGAGCGGCCGGCTGCTGGCAGTGGCCCTTCCCGAGCTGCCGGAGATCCATCCCGGTGCACCGCTTGGCCGCCTGATCGCCGAGGCCTGGTGGCAGCTGGTCACCGAAGAGCCGGGATTGGCACCGGCCGGCGGCGACGTGCTGGTGGTGACCCAGAAGGTGGTCTCGAAGGCCGAGGGCCGCATCGTGACGCTGGCCGAGGTCGATCCTCGTCCCGAGGCAGTCGAGTGGGCGCGGACCTGGGGCAAGGACGCGCGACAGGTCGAGGTCGTGCTGCGTGAGACAGCCGAGGTCGTGCGAATGGAGCGCGGCATCATCATCAGCCGCACGCACCATGGCTTCGTCTGTGCCAACGCTGGCGTGGATGCCTCCAACGTCGGCGGCGCTGACGTGGTCACGCTGCTCCCCGACGATCCCGATCGCTCCGCTGCCGGGCTGCGTCATGCCATCCTCGAGGAGCTGGGCGTTGACGTCGGGGTGGTGGTGAGTGACTCGTTCGGCCGTCCCTGGCGCATGGGCATCACCGACGTGGCGCTGGGCGTGTCCGGGTTCCGCCCGCTGGACGACCTGCGCGGTCAACCCGACAGCGACGGCCGCCAGATGCGCGCCACGGTCGTGGCGGTGGCCGACCAGCTGGCCTCGACCGCCGAGCTCGCCTCGGGCAAGACCAGCCGCCGCCCGGTCGTGCTGATCCGCGGAGCGCAGCTGCCGGTCGGTGAGGGCTCCATCAGGGCCGACGTGGTGATGCCACTCGAGCAGGACCTCTTCCGCTAGCGTCGCGCCTCGGCCGATGTCGCACCCGCACGTTCAGGCGGTCAGCCGCCGGCACGGTCAGTCGGTCAGCCGCCGGTCAGCCGCCGGTCAGCCGCCGGCACCGGCCAGTCGGCAGCAGCCACTCGGCACCGGCCAGTCGGCAGCGGCCACTATGCACCGGCCAGTCGGCAGCAGCCGCTATGCCCGGGGTGACTCAGCCGACACGGCGCATCTTCATCGATGCCGCCCGGGCCTGAACCCGCACCCCTGGTGGTCGTCCGATGCCACGCTCGCCTCAAGTGGCACGTGGCCGAGGCATCCGATGCCGTGGGTGCCTGGGATGCAGCCCGTCGCAGTCGGCTGAGTCACCCAGGGAATGGCCGGAGGGGTTGGAGAGGCCGGAATGGACCGTGGGGTCCGGGCGTGACCGTCGTTGATCGTTGGTCTCGTTGGACTCAACGGATGGCCGTCGACTGCGGCGGAGCCGTTGCCTGCGGCGGAGCCGTTGCCTGCGGCGGAGCCGTTGCCTGCGTCGGAGCCGTTGCCTGCGTCGGAGCCGTTGCCAACTCCGGTCCAGATGTGCGACGGACCGGACCCATGCCAGACACCCGGCGATCGT
>DATHSE010000085.1:0-4134 GCA_035464455.1 Anaerolineae bacterium
CCGGCCTTGCGGCCGGCCCGACTCTACGGGACGATGTCGAGAGGGCCTACTCCATCGCAGCGGCGTCGGTGATCGCAGCCGCGACGTCCTCTGGTGATGCCTGGCCCGCCACGAGCAGCTGGATGGCATCGTTGATGGCCGCTCCCAGGGCCGGAGACGCGGCCTGGTCGAGGTACAGCTGGGCGAAGGTCGCCTCGGCCCGCTTCTGCAGCAGCGTCTGCAGGGTGGGATCTGTGACTGAGTCCACAGCCGCCTCGGTGGGCGGCAGGATGCCCGTGTTGGTGGCCCCGAAGCGCTCCGCGATCGGCTCGCTGCTCAGGAAGCGGATGAAGTCCACGGCCTCGGGAGGCGCATCCTTGCCGACGGCGTAGCCATCGCCACCGCCGAAGATATCGGTGGGCAGGCCGGAGCCGCCCTCCACCGCGGGGAAGGGGAACCAGCCGAGGGCATCGCCGATGCCCTCGCCCGACTCACTCTCGGCCACTTGCACACCCGGTGCCCACTGGCCCATGAGCTCCATGGCCGCCTTGCCGTTGCCCATCGTGGATGCCTGGTCGGCGTTGTAGGCGGCCGCCAGGAAGCCATCCTGGAAGGGCTCCAGGTCGATGAGGCGCTTGAACTGCTCGCCCGCCTGGATGAAGGCGGGGCCGGTCCAGTCGCCGGTCGAGATGGCCTCTTCCATGGCTGCCTGCCCGCCGGCACGCAGCGCGAGGTACGCCCAGTAGAACATGGCCGGCCACTTGTCCCCGGCGGCGAGGGCGATGGGGGTGATGCCAGCATCCTTGAGCGCCTGGACGTCCTCGAGGAACTCGTCCCACGTGGCGGGCGGCTCGGTGATCCCGGCCTCGGCGAACAGGTCCTTGTTGTACCAGAAACCCACCAGGCCGAAGTTGTAGGGGATCCCGTACTGGATGCCATCGATCTGGTAGGGGCTCATGGCGCCCGCGTTCATGGTGTCCTTCCACTCCGCGATCTCGTCCTCGATCGGCCTGGCCATGCCGGCCTCAGCCTGCTCGGCGAGGACCCCACCACCCCAGGAGTTGAAGATGTCAGGCGCGCTCCCGGCCTGCATGTCGAGCGCGAGCTTGTCCTTGAAGGCCTGGTTCTCCAGGACCGTGATGTTGATCTGGACGCCGGGGTGCTCGGCCATGTACTCGTCGGCCACCGCCTGCCGCAGCGACAGGCCGGGATCGTTGGTGTCGATGTGCCACCACTCGATCTCGACCGGATCCTGGGCGACAGCCGCAGCTGTTCCCAGCGCGCTGGCGAGGATGGCCGTGGCCATGGCGAGCGCCCCCGCGCGAAGATGTCGTGACATCCGTCTCCTCCTTGATCTGTTGAGACTTCGCCTGGAGCGCTGCGTGCCCTCCAAGCGCCTCCCGATGCGCCAGTTCTACCACTCTCTGCAAGCGCTTGCAAGCCCATTCGGCTCAGGTATGCTCCATCCATGACGACGAGTGGGCGGATCCGAGCAGCCAGATCGCTCTCGGGCAGCAGCTCTGCGCGGAGCGAGGCCACCGCTACCAGCATCGAGGGCGCAGCGCTCGCTGCCCGGCGTCATACCCGGCCGACCATCTTCGACGTGGCCCGGGTCTCCGGCGTCTCCTATTCCACCGTCTCGAGAGTGGTCAACGGCCATGCCTACGTGCGTGAAAGCACGCGCCAGCGCGTCCAGGCTGCCATGGCCGAGCTCGGCTACGTGGCGCACGTGACCGCTCGGGCACTGGCGAGCGGGAGGACCCAGGCTGTCGGGCTGCTGGCCCAGGAGATCGACAACCCCTTCTTCTCGGTCGTCATCAAGGGCATCGACCAGGAGGTCTCGGTGGCCGGCTACGACCTGCTGCTTTGCACCACGCACAGCCGCCGCGAGAAG
Organism: Anaerolineae bacterium; assembly: GCA_035464455.1. GTDB lineage: Bacteria > Chloroflexota > Limnocylindria > Limnocylindrales > CSP1-4 > JAFMJV01. The sequence goes on from DATHSE010000085.1 coordinate 1,874, forward strand.
GAGGCCGAGTACGTCGCGCGGCTCTCCCACGGCATGGTGGATGGCCTGCTCATCGTGTTGCCCACGCGACTGCCCGAGTACGTCGAGCACCTGCGCGCGGAGCAATACCCCTTCGTGCTCATCGACCACGACAGCGACGCGCCCGGCTGCAACGTCATCAACGCCGCCAACCGGGATGGCACCCGCGCGGGCATCGCCTACCTCATCGAGCTCGGTCATCGGCGCATCGGTTTCATCAGCGGCCGGCCGGACGTGGGGGCCACGCACGAGCGTTTCGCGGGCTACCAGGCTGCGCTCCTCGAGGCGGGGATTCCGCTCGATGACCGGCTCGTCGTCGAGGGCGACTTCCTCGAGTCGCGCGGCTACACCGCTGCCGCCGATCTGCTGTCGCTGGCCCAGCCGCCGACGGCCATCTTCACCTCGAGTGACGTGGCTGCCTTCGGCGTGCTGGGAGCAGCCCGCGATGCCGGGCTGCAAGTACCACGTGACCTCTCCGTGCTCGGCTTCGATGACATCGAGGAGGCGTCCTACCGGGGCGCGGCGCTATCGACGATCCGCCAGCCGCTGCGCGAGATGGGGCGGGTCGCGGTCCAGCGGCTGATGAGCCTGCTCGCCGACCCGTCACAGCCGGCGATCCGTACCGTCATGGAGACCGAGCTCGTCGTCCGCCAGACGACCGCACCACCGCACCGCGTCTCGTCCACGTAGACGCAGATCAGGCGATGCCCGGCACCTGCGTTCGCTAGCATCGACCTGGCACCGCAGCAAGAGGAGAGGGGAGGCACGATGTCCATCACGACCACCCGCTACGCCGGGCACGAGGCCATCCGCATCGATGCCGGGCGCATCGCGCTGATGGTGACGACCTCGGTGGGGCCGCGGGTGCTGGGGCTGCTCACCGAGGACGGCCGCAACCACTTCGCCGAGCTGCCCGAGATGACGCTCGATTGTCCCGGCTCCGGGCCCATCCACCTGCGCGGAGGCAGCCGACTCTGGGTCGCTCCCGAGGACCCACGCGTCACCTACCGTCCCGACGACGACCCCGTCGCCGTCGACGAGATCGGCGCTGGCGTCAGGCTCGTGACCCATCCCGACCCGGTGGCGGGAACCGCTCGGGAGACCAGCATCCGCGTGACCGGCCCTGAGCGCCTCTCGTTCGACTATCGCGTCGTCAACAGCGCCGACCGACCCCAGCGCCTGGCTGCCTGGGCCATCACCATGATGGCCCCGCACGGCCGCGCCTGGCTGCCGGTGCTCACCGAGCCCTTCGATACGGGCGGTTTCCAGGCCCAGCGCAACATCGTGCTGTGGTCATACGCGCGCAACGACGATCCACGCTTCGTCCTGCATGACGACGCCATCGAGCTGCGGGCGGCCGTGCTCACCGACCAGCCTGACCTCGGTCGCTTCAAGGTCGGCACGTCGCTGCGTCGCGGCTGGGTCGCGCACTGGCGTGACGGCGTGCTGCTGGTCAAACGCGCCGGTCACGATGAGTCCCGCGAGTACGCGGACATGGGGGCCTCCGGCCAGCTCTACTCACAGGCCGACTTCACCGAGCTCGAGACCCTGGGCCCTCTGACCGACTTGGCGCCAGGGGACGCTGCGGAGCACCACGAGGACTGGGAGGTCCACCTCGTCGACGAGGCCGAGGCCGAGCGCCTCGTCGCATCGGGCGAGCTCGACCGTAGAGCGAAAGGAACACCGTGACTGCATCTGGCATCGTCCTCGGGCTGGACGTCTCGACCACCGCGACCAAGGCCATCCTCATCCGGCCCGATGGCTCGGTCGCCGGCGTGGCCTCGTCCGAGTACGATTTCGAATCGCCCCAGCCCCTGTGGGCTGAGCAGGACCCCGCCCTGTGGTGGGCTGCCGCGCAGGAGTCGATCGCTACCGTGCTGCGGGAGAGCGGCACGTCGGCTGATGACATCGTGGCCATCGGCGCCGCCGGCCAGATGCATGGCCTGGTGCTGCTCGACGAGCACGATGACGTCATCCGCCCGGCCATCCTGTGGAACGACCAGCGCACTGCCGCCGAGTGCGACTGGATCCGCGAGACCGTGGGCCGCGAGCGCTTCATCGCCATCACCGGCAACGAGCCGTTGACGGGCTTCACGGCGGGTAAGCTCATCTGGGTCCGCGAGCACGAGCCTGAGCGCTGGGCCCGTGCCCGGCACATGCTGCTGCCCAAGGACTACGTGCGCTTCAAGCTGACCGGCGAGCACGCGCTCGATGTGGCCGATGGCGCCGGAACGGTGCTCTTC
>DATHSE010000086.1:0-12222 GCA_035464455.1 Anaerolineae bacterium
AGCGGAGCTGGTCGAAGCCGATGGCGCGATGCTGGGGCGCCTGTTCGACGTGGCGGCTGCCCTGGCCGCGAGAGCCGGTCTGCCGGCGTCGGGCTACCGCATCGTCACCAACGTGGGGCCCGATGCCGGCCAGTCGGTGCCGCACCTGCATTTCCACCTGCTCGGCGGCCGTCGCATGGCGTGGCCACCAGGATGAGTGGGCCGCGGCGCCTGGCAGCCCTGGCCGTGGCCGCGATGCTCGTGCTCGCCGCCTGCGCCAGCGCCGACCGTCCCACCATCCAGGCCGACGAGGTGCCACTGCCGACGCCGATGCGCTCGTGGGGGCCGTCGATGGCGGCGACGGTGGAGCAGCTCCAGGCCGCGGTGGCGGCGAGCGGGGCCCGGCTGGACACCGCCGGCAGCGCCTACCGTCCCTCGGAGCCGGCTTCGCTGCTGCAGCTGCCTCGCCTGGTGCTGCGTGCCGACCTCGCCGACAACGACGATGGCTACGTCGTGGTCTACCAGGCCCCCGACCGCGCCTCCGCCAGCGCGCGAGCGACGGAGCTGGCAGCCTACCTGGGTTCCGGCTTCGGCCAGACCAACTACCCGGCCGACACGCAGTTCTCGGTCGGCCTGCTCGACGACACCATCGTGTTCACCACCTGGTCGAGCCGCCGCTCCGACGATCCCGAGCGTGCCGCCTCGGTCTTCGACGCCATCGCCAGCGTGGGCGAGCCGGTCGAGGTCAACAAGTAGCGCGGCGGGGCCGGAGCGCTCCGGCTCCGACAGCGGCTCCTCCCGCGTCAGGCAGCCGGCTCCTCGTCCTGCTCGCGGACCTGCAGGGCGACCTCGTCGCCGGCCCAGGCGCGCACCTCGTTGCGCCGGATCTTGAGCGTGTGGGTGCGGGGGAAGTCTCGCTCCGGCCACAGGCGCCAGCCGGCGATGCGCTGGTGCATCGAGAGATCGGCGTTGGCGGCCTTGACGCGGGTCTCGATCTCGGCATGGAGCTCGTCGTCCGCCTCGCGGTCGTTGGCTGCCTGCTGGTCCGCGCGCAGGATGGGCACCGACCCCGGCGGCAGCACCACGGCCTCGATGCGCCCGGGCTCAGTCTCCAGCACGACGGATTGGCTGATGCCGTGGTCGGCCAGGGCAGCCTCGATGTCCTCGGGGAAGACGTTGAGCCCGTTGGGCAGGACGATGACGTTGCGCAGCCGACCGGACAGCTTGAGGTCGCCATCGTCGGTGAAGTAGCCGGTGTCGCCGGTCCTGTACCAGCCGTCATCGGTGCGCGAGGCGCGCGTGGCCTCCTCGTCGCGCCAGTAGCCGGCCGAGACCGTGGGGCCCGTGACCTGGATCTCACCCGAACCTGGGTCGATTCTGACGGCGGCCCCGGCGTGCACCCGGCCGACCAGCCCCTTGGGATGACGCCACTCGTCGTTGGCCACCGCGAAGCCGCACTCGGTCGAGCCATAGCCTTGCATCACCACGATGCCGATGTCCTCCCAGGCCTGCTGCAGGTCGGGCGGCAGGTACGCGCCCGCCGAGACGAGCAGCTCGAGCTTGCCGCCCAGCTGGCGATGGAGGGAGCGGAACATCAGCCGGCGCAGCCGGTAGGGGAGGTGTCGGGCGATGCGCCTGGCGCGCTCGACCGACGCCTCCCGGCCCCGCGCCTTGACCTCGCGCATGATGCCGCTCCAGAACAGCTCCAGCACCTGTGGCGTCATGACCATGGCGGTCGTGGACAACTCGCGCATGGCCTCGAAGATGACGCGCGGGTTGCGCGAGCGGACGTAGACGACCTCCGCGCCCATCATCGTGCCGAAGAACAGCGTCGAGACCTGCTCGAGCAGGTGCGACAGCGGCAGGATGGAGACCGCGCGCAGGTGACGTCCATCGAGCAGGTTGCTGAACATGCCCATCGATTCGAGGAAGTTGCCGTGGGAGAGCAGCACGCCCTTGGGCGCGGCCGTCGTACCGGAGGTGAAGTGGATCTCGAAGAGCGTGTCCCGTCGGGGCTGTCGCCACGCCCGCACCTGTGCCTCCCAGTCCGGGGGCCAGTCGTCGGCCGCATCGGCGGTCAGGTCCTCGAGCTTCAGGAGGTCCAGGCCATCGAGGCCGACGTCGGCCGGATCGGGGGCGTCGAGCCCGTCGTCCACGGCCAGCCAGCGCGTGTCTGCGATGGACGCGATGCGCTCGACGACGCTGGCCTGCATGCGCAGGTCCACCGGCACGATCACCAGGCCGGCGCGCATGGCGCCCCAGTAGACCGCCGGCAGGTGCGGCGTCGAGGGCGACCAGGTCAGGAGTCGGTCGTCCGGCCGCAGTCCGACGGCACGCAAGCGCCAGGCGGCCAGCAGCGACCTGCGCTGCATCTCCTGCGCCGACCACGATATGGCCATGCCGGAGTCGAGGCGCAGGCCGTACATGACGCGGCCGCTGGGCCAGCGCTGCGCTGCATCGTCGAGGATCTCGACCAGCGACTCGAAGTCGGAGGCGTGGGGGAAGGTGGTCATGGGCGGCAAGTGTAGTGGGCGCGTTCGAGCGCAGGGAACTGACCGACGGCCCCTGAAGTACCGCCGTCGCCCGCTCCCCGGCGGTCCCGGCGGTCCCGGCGGTCCCGGTGGTCACGCACAGCCCAGTCGGCGAGATCGCCCGAGCGGACCGCCGTCTACGACTCCGGGACGCCCGGTGCGGTGCCGACCGTCCGGAGCCGGAAGGCGAGCGCGATGCTCGACACCACCACCTTGGCTGCCAGGCCGGCGGCGAAGCCGAGCGGCAGGGCCACGATGCCGTGCGCGTCGAGCAGCAGGTTCACCGTGAGCACCGTCACGACCAGCCCTACCACGGACGCGGCGACCGGCAGGATGGTGTTGCTGGTGGAGTACAGCGCTCGGCTCAGCAGGTGCGTCACCGCCTCCAGGGGCACGGACAGCGCGAATGCGCCCAGCAGCATCGTGGTGAGCTCGACATCCTCGGCGTCGAAGGCCGCGCCACCGAGGAACAGATCGATGGCGAGCCCGCCTACCAGCCACAAGCCGACCGCCGCGAACACGGTGAGCACGCTGATGATGACCAGGTTCGTGGCCACCAGCCGTGTGAAGCGCACCCGGTCACCGTCGGCCGCCGCCGCCGACATCACCGGGAACGCCGTCACCGCGAAGGCCACGCCGATGAGCGCGACCGGGACGCTCTGGAAGTTGCGCGCGAAGCTGACCGCGCTGATGCTGCCGGCGACGAACGTCGACGCCACCGAGGTGAAGAAGAGGAACGTCAGCGGCTCGATGGGCTGGGCGATGGCCTTGGGGATGGCCAGCCGCAGGTACTGCCGGAAGCCGGCGGTCCTGATCGCCAGCGCGGGGCGATAGCGGAAATCGGTGCGCATGATCTCGATGATCCGAACACCCAGGTGCATGAGCGCGCCGATGACGGTGCCGAAGGCAGCGCCCATGATCCCCAGCGTCGGGCTCAGCAGGACCGCGCCCAGGACGATGCCGGTGTTGTACATCACCGGCGCCAGGCCGTAGGCCAGGAAGCGCTGCCGCACCACCAGCATCTCGCCCAGCGCCATGGAGGCGGCGAAGATCACCGCGGTGATGCACATCACACGGAAGAGCTGCGTGTACTCCGCCTGCTGTGCGGCGTCGAACCCGGGGGCCACGATGGCCACCGTCTGGGGCGCCAGCACGAAGAGGACGCCGACGGTCACGATCATGATGAGCACCGAGGCGGTCAGCACCGTGCGGGCGAAGACCTCGGTGCTGTCGCCGTCGTCGTGCTTGAGGCGGGCGAAGACGGGCACGAAGGCCGAAGAGAGGCCGGCGATCACGAGCACGTCGAGGACGAGCTCGGGCAGCACCAGGGCGGCGTTGTAGGTATCGAGCTCAGTGCCCGCGCCGAAGGTGCGGGCGAACGTGCGATCGCGCACGAGCCCCATCACGTAGCTGGCGAAGGTCAGGGCCGAGAGGAGGACGACCCCTCGCGGCAGGATGGCGGCAAGTCGTTCACGCCACCCCGAGATCATCGCCGTGCCCGTGGGCTCGCTGGCATGCGGGAAGGGTAGGCTTCAGCCTCCGGCTCGGTGTGGCGGGAGCCTCAGCCGGACAGGGCCGGGGCCTCAAGAACGGGTTGAGAAAAGCACACCTATCAGCGGGGATGGGTCGGGGTAGCATCTAGCGCGACCCGCCCATGACGACCCCTCGCCGCTCCAGCCGCCGAACCCTCGTCGTCGCTCTTCTCGTGTCGGCGCTGCTCTGGGCTGCGACAGGGACAGCGGTGGTCTCCACGGACACGCTGGGCATGGGCACGCGCTTCGAACACCTCGTCGACCGCGTGCTGCTGGCCATCGATCCGCCGCCCGACCGCGAGATCGCTCCCATCGTGGAAGTCACCGCTGTGGGCCCGCTCGATCCCGAGATCGCCGGCGAGAGCGGGGATATCGCCGGCCCAGCCACGCCCAAGCCGCGGCGCAAGCCGGTGGACGTGAAGCTCCGGGCCAACCCTGGTCAAGTCTTCGCCTCACAGCACACCAACGACTGGTGCGCGCCGGCGGGCATCCAGATCGTCCTCGCCATGCACGGCGTGGTCGGCAACACGGTCGCTGACCAGAAGAAGATCGCCGACTCGGTCGGTCGCTTCGAGAGCTGGCGAGACAGCCACAATGGCGACTGGGGTCCAGCGGCGATCGCCGAGGCACTCGCGGCCAACGGCGTGAGGGGTTACGAGCTGCGCGCCTACGGCAGCCGCAAGCTGGCACTGCGCGACACCGCCATCGCCCTCTCGCAGACGAGGGCGCCGGTGATCCTGATCGCCTGGAAGGGGGCCCACACCTGGGTCATGACCGGGTACCGCGCCGATGCCGACCCCACGGTCTTCCGCAACGCGACCATCTCCGGCACCTACATCTACGATCCCTGGTACCCACGTGTCTCCACCATCTGGGGGCCATCGGACAGCCCCGGCACGTTCCAGGACGCGGCGGAGATGGAACGCAACTTCCTGCGCTGGGACCGTCCCGAGGGTGAGTACGTCGACCGCGACGGCAAGTTCCTGGCCATCGTGCCCACCATCCCGCTGCGCGAGCAGGCCGCCGGTGCCCCCTGAGCGTCGACCTCACCGGGTGATCAGGTCCGCGACTGGCGGATCGCTGACGGCCATGGCGGCGCTGGTGGCCGTGGCCTCGGCGCTGCTGCTGGCGCTCCCGGTGACGGCTGCCGAGGAGGCAGCGGAGCGGACCAGGCCGGCAGCGCTGGAGGGTTCGTCGATCGCCTGGTGCGCTGAGCTCGAGCCCATCCGGGCGGCGCCCGAGGCCTACCGCGATAGCCCGGTGTACGTCGGCAACGACCAGCCTTTCGAGGTCATGCGCTGGGCGCGCCAGGAGCCCGGGTACGAAGGCGTGTGGATCGACCGCGAGAACCTCGGCTGGCTCACGCTCGCCTTCAGCCAGGACGCCGAAGCGCGACAGGCCGAGCTGGACGAGCGGTTCCCCGAGGCCGGCGTGGTCGCCGTCGCGGTCGAGCACACGGCGGCCGAGCTGCGCAAGCTGCATCGCCGGGCCGTGCGCGAGCTGCAGGGGTTGGGCTCGTTCGGCGTGAGTGACGACGTCGTGCGCAACGTCGTGGAGATCGACGTGCCCTACCTGACCGCGGATGTCGTGGCCGAGCTGGAGCTGCGCTTCGCCGGCGAGCCGCTCTGCGTCGATGGCGGCGAAGCAGCCGACCGGCCGGTCCCCGGGCCGCAGCCCACCGCCGGCGATGGCTGGCGCCTCCTCGGGCACCGCGAGGGACGCGGCAAGGTCTACCGCACCGGCATCGCGTCGGACGAGCAGTCCTACCGCCGGTTGTGGCAGCAGGCCGGCATGAAGGGAGCCCCGCCCGAGGTGGACCTCGTGGACCACGTCGTGCTCTGGTTCGCCGAGCCGCACGGCTCGAGCTGCCCGCACCGGCGCCTCGACGACGTCATCGTCGACGCCGAGGCGGGGCTGGTCTACCCGCACCTGGTGAACCCCCGCGCGGACCTCGCCTGCACCGACGACATCGCCGGCGCCTGGCAGTTCCTCGTCGCGCTCGAGCGCAGCCGGCTGCCGGCGGGACCGTTCAGGATCCAGCTCGGCCCGAGCGATCCGCCTCCGGGTGCCCCCCGCGAGCGAACGGTGGTCGACATCGACCTCAGCCTGCCCGGGACGGTGGCAGGCGAAGGCGACGTCCACTTCGATCCGACCGTCGGCGAGCTTCCGCCGCGACGCTCTGGGATGGTCATCGAGCCCTTCGGTGCGTGGGACTACGGCTTCGACGTTCGCTGTGGCATCGGCTACCTGGGCGAGATCAACGGCATCCACTGGGTCTCCGATCGCAGCGAGGTGCCCGCGGCGTGGCAGGACTCCGTGGACCCGGACGGCGAGCTGCTGGTCAGCATCACCATCGAGACCGGCGCGGACGCGCACATCGAGGCCAGCCTGAACGGCGAGCGCGTGCGCTACGACGCGGTCCGCGAAGCGCCACCCGCCTGCGAGGGCTGAGCTCGGTAGCGCGCTGGCGACATCGCCGCCTACCACACCATCCATTGCGTCGCATCTGCGATGGTAGGATGCTGCCATGAGAACTACCATCGATGCGGCGGGTCGCATCGTCGTGCCCAAGGCCATCCGTGACGTGCTTGGACTGGGCGCCGGCCAGGAGCTGGAGATCGCGGCCCGCGACGGCCGCATCGAGGTCGATGTGCCGCCGGTGAAGATGCGACTCGAGGACCGTGGTGGCCTCGTGGTGGCCGTCCCGGACGAGCCGCTACCGACGCTGTCCGCCGGCCAGGTCCGCGAGGTGCTGGAGCAGACGCGGCGGTGATCGCCGTCGACACCAGCGTCGTCATCGCCGCCTTCGCCTCCTGGCACGAGTCACACCATGTCGCTGCTGCACTGGTGTCCGAGGGTCCCGCCCTGCCCGCGCCGTGCGCCCTCGAGGCCTACGCGGTCCTGACCCGCATGCCGCCGCCGCACCGCACCGGCATGGCCATCGTGCGAGAGTTCCTACGGCAAGCGTTCCCGGCCGAGCACCTGGTGCTGACCGGGAAGCGCTCGAGTCGAGTCATCGACCGACTCGTGGACGTGGGCATCTCCGGTGGTGCCTCCTACGACGCCGTCATCGCGATGATCGCGCACAGTCACGGCCGTGAGCTCGCAACCCTCGATGCCAGGGCCAGAACGACGTACGAGCGCATCGGCGTCGCTGTCCGCTTCCTGGGCTAGCTCACCAGCTGCACGCCACTCGCCTGACAGGCACGCGTCAGGTCGTCGTCGAGGGTCGCGACCGGGACGTCACGGAACCGCGCCAGGTCCAGGTACGCGGCGTCGTACACGCTCAGACGGAGGCTCCGCGCCGCGTCGAGCACGGCCGTCGTGGCAGTCGAGAGTTCGACGGGTACGACCTCGATGTCAAGGTCGACCAGGAGCCGTCGGACCCGCTCGGAATCCGTGGCATCGAGCCGACCCCGCCGTTCCGCCGCCCACAGTCCGTTCGCGACCTCCAGCGGCCAGTGTGCCGGGGCCACCGCGCCGTCGGTCGCGACCTGCTCGAGGACGCGCTCGGCGAGCGCATCCGCCTCATCGCTCAGGCACCAGGCCAGCGTGATCGACGCGTCCACGACCATCATCGCTTCCGACCCTCCTCGATGAGCTCGCGGATCCGCACGCCACCGAGGCGGTGAGCGCGACGGAATGCGAGCAGGTTCGCAGCCGCGGCGGATGCGCCCGTGCGAGACTCCCGAGCCGGCACGAGCGTGGCCACCGGACGGCCGTGCTTGGTGATCGTGATCCGCTCGCCGGCTGCCACCTCGTCGAGGAGGCGGGGCAGATGGGTCTTGGCCTCGTACGCACCGATGCGCCGCATGAAGGGGCTCCTTTAGACTGGTCTCAGACTAGTCTATCACGTGACCAAGCCCGCTGGCGCTCGTAGCGCGAGCGGCAAGGTCAGGCATCAACTCCTGAAGTGGTGGCACCTCAGCCGCCGAGCTCGTCCAGTCCGTCTTCGCGGCCCAGGAGGATGAGTTCGTCGGACGACCCAAGGCGCTCGTCCCGATGTGGGATGACCGTGACCTTCCGGCCCCGGCGGATCGCCACCGGCGTGAGGCCGAACCGTCCACGAAGGTCGACGTCGGCAAGGGTCCGCCCGACATACGCGGTGGGCACGCGGATCCTGGCGATACCGAACTGGGGCCCGACGTCGAGATAGTCCAGTACGTCGGGGACCCCGAGGATGTGGGCCACCCGGGCGCCCACCTCCTGCTCGGGATAGACGACACGCTCGGCACCGACGCGCTCGAGGATGGCTCCATGCAGCTCGGAGGCGGCCTTGGCCACGATGTGGTGCGCGCCGAGCGTCTTGACCGCCATCGTGGCGAAGATGCTCGACTCGATGGAGCTGCTGATGGCGATGATGGCGTACTCGAAATCCCCGGCGCCGATCGAGCGCAGCGCTGCCTCATCACCGGCGTCGAGCTCCATGGCATGGGTGACCTGTGGCGCGACGCGGTTGACCCTGACCGGATCGTTGTCGATCGCCAATACCTCGTGCCCCAGCGCCATCGACTCCAGCGCTGCGGCCGTCCCGAACCGTCCCAGGCCGACGACCAGTACCGAATAACCCATGATCCTTGTCTCCTTGTGGTTCAGCCGATGCGGATGCTTTCGATGGCGGGTCGATAGGGCCGCGGGCGGACCCGGGCTGCGAGGGCGAGGACGAGTGTGAGTGGACCGAGGCGCCCGGCGAACATTGCGAGCGTCAGGAGCAGGCGCGCGGGATCGGGCAGGTCGGGCGTGACGCCGGTGCTCAGGCCGACCGTGCCGAAGGCGGAGACCGCCTCGAACACGAGCTCCACGAAGCGCGTCTCCAGCGACAGCGCGAGCCCGAGCGACACGAGGAACACGAGCGCGATCGCGAGCAGCGTCACCGAGAGCGCCCGGTAGACGACCTCGTCGGGCACCCGACGTCCGAGCGCGGTGGCCGACTGGTCGCCGCGGATGGTCGAGATGATCGAGATGAGCAGGAGGCTGAAGGTATTCACCTTGATGCCGCCGGCGGTGGAGCCCGATGCTCCGCCGATGAACATGAGCGCGCCGATGACCGCGAGGCTGGGCACCAGGAGCCCTCCGATGGGGATGGAGTTGAAGCCGGCCGTCCGCGCCGTGACCGAGGTGAAGGCGGCGTTCCACACGCGCTCGACGGGCTCGAGCTGTCCCAGCGTGGCTGGGTTCGACCACTCGAAGAGCCCGATGATGATCGTGCCGCTCGCCAGGAGTGCTGCCGTGGTCAGCACGACCAACCTGGTCTCCAGCGCCAGGCGGCTCCATCGACGCTTGGAGACGACGTCGCTGACGATGGCGAACCCCAGCCCGCCGACGATGATGAGGCCCGCGACCACACCGAGCACGAGCGCGTCCTCGCTGAACGGCGTGAGGCTGCGGAACCCGCCGATGACGTCGAAGCCGGCGTTGTTGAACGCCGAGATGCCGTGGAAGACCGCCCACCAGATCGAGGTCAACGGATCGATGCCGCGACCCAGGAAGGCCGCGAGGAGCAGGAGGATGCCGATGCCTTCCACGAGCGTGGTGAAGAGGGCCACCTTGCGCAGCACCACGGTGGCGCTCGCGAGGTCGGTCGCGCCGCCCGAGGCCTGCACGAGGACACGGTCCCGCAGGGCCGTGCGTCGGCCGACGAGCACGAAGAGCAGCAGTGTCGACGCCGTCATGAAGCCGAGGCCGCCGAGCTGGATGAGAACGAGGATGGCGACCTGCCCGAACGGGCTCCAGTACGTACCCGTGTCGACGACGACCAGCCCGGTCACGCAGACCGCCGACGTCGCCGTGAACAAGGCATCGACCACCGGGGTCCATCGGCCGGCGACCGATGAGATCGGAAGCATGAGGACCACGGTCCCGATGGCGATCATGAGCAGGAAGCCACGCACGAGGATGACCGCGGGCGTGGGTGGGCGACGCACACGTCGCTGGGATCGAAGCTCGAACTGCTCTGGCCGCTCGCGGCCCACCCGCACCCGGCGGTCGCCCGGGCGGCTACCGGGCAGGATCGGTCCGGCGGTGCCGCGTCCCTCCTGGCTCACGTGCCGCCCCTTCCCCTCGCAGCCTTAAGGCGCGCGCTCGCTCCCGGAGAGGAGCGTCGTCGTGTCCGCTGCATCAAGCTCGGAGCGGTCCCACGATCACGCTGTACGTGCCAGCGGCGTCGTGCTCGGTCCAGATCGGCAAGATGTCGGCGAGGTCGCCGACCTCGTCCAGAGCGGCGACGACGTCGCGGCCGCCGAGGTTGCAGAGCACGACACGGACGGCGCTGCCGTCGAGGACGAGCTGGACCGCCCCCCGCAGCTCGCCGGCGAGGCGGGTGCTCGAGACGGTCGGGGAGGCACCAGCTGGCGTCGACACGGTCTCGACCATCGGCTGAGCGCTCGAAGCCGAGGCCGCCGTGTCCGTTGCCGTCGGCCCACGGCCCGCGGGCGCGCGAGCAGTCCGGGACCGCGCGACACGCTGCACCCGAGTCGACCGTCGCGACACCGGCCCGGACGAGCCCGGCTCAGCCGATGCCCGGTTGGCACGGTCGTCCGCGGCACTCGACGATGTCCCCATGTCATCAGCCTCCGCCCGGCCCCCAAGAGGCAGCGGCCGGCAAACTGTCCGGGCGCCTAAGTTCCGTCTAAGGTCTTCTGCGGCTCCGGTTCGCGGATGCGGTACCCGACGCCTGGCTCTGTGACGATGAGGTGGCGCAGCGACGGGTCAGCGGCCGCGAGCTTGCGCCGCAGCTGGCTGACGTGCACGTAGACGTAGCTGGCCTCGTCCTGGTAGGCGAGGCCCCAGACCGCGCGCAGCAGCCGGCCCTTCGTGACCATGCGGCCCTGATGCGTGAGGAGGACGCGGAGGATCTCGAACTCGCGTGGAGTGACCTCGACGCGGGCGCCAGCCGCACGAACCTCGTGTCGTTCCAGGTCGAGTTCGAGGCTGCCGGCGGCCAGCCGGCCACCAGCGTCGGCGGCCGGACCCGCGGTATGGCGGAGAGCCACCCGCAGCCGGGCATGCAGCTCCTCGACGCCGAACGGCTTGGTCACATAGTCGTCCGCCCCGCGTTCGAGCGCCTCGACCTTCTCGCGTTCCTCGTAGCGTCCGGAGAGGATGACGATCGGTGTCAGTGCCTCCCGCCGGATGTGCGTGATGATCGCCAGACCGTCCATGTCGGGGAGGCCCAGGTCGAGCAGCACGATGTCGGGTCGCTGCGCCTCCCACCGTCGCAGGGCGGTCCGACCGTCGGGCGCGGCCTCGATGCGGTATCCCCGCCCGGCCAGCTCGCGGGCGATCGCGGCGCGCGCCTCGTCGTCGTCCTCGACGATGAGCACGGTCGGCCCGGGCCGAAGTGACTTTGCCCGCATCACCCGACCCCCACCGGGAGGCCCGCCTCCGAGGGGACGGCCACTGGGAGGTAGAGATCGATGGCCAGGCCACCGTGCCCGCTGGGCCGCGCCTCGACATGCCCGCCACTGGCCTCGACCAGACCCCGCGCCACAGCCAGCCCGATGCCTGTGCCGGCGCGCGAGCCCTGCCTGCGTCCCGGAGCACGGTAGAACTTCTCGAAGAGCCGAGGCAACGCCTCGGGTGGCACGCCTTGGCCCCCGTCCTCCACGCTGAGCAGGACTGACGGTCGTCCGGGGACCGCGGCCGCGGTCAACCACAGGGGCGCGCCGAGCGTGGTGTGTTTGACGGCGTTCTCGATGACGTTCGTAAGTGCCGCTTCGATGAGGACGGGGTCGACCTGGATGAGCGGCTCCTCCAGCGAGACGTGCACCGGACGGCCCACGAGCCGCGGCCGCAGCCGCTCGAGGACACGGCCGACCAGGTCGTCGACCTCGAGGACGTCGCGTTCAGCCCGGAGCGCACCGGCCTCGATCCGGCTCAGATCGAGGAGGTTCGTCACCAGGCGGTCGAGGTACTCCACCTCTCGGTCGATGGCGTCCGCGCTCTCCTGTCGATCCTCCGGGCTCAGCCCTGAGTCCGGCCGCAGCGATCCGGCAGCCGCGCGGATGGTGGCCAGCGGCGTACGGAGGTCATGGGACACCGATTGCAGCAGCGCCGACTTCAGGGCATCGCTCTGGCGAGCGATCTCCGCGACTTGGGACTCGGCTGCCAACCGGTCGTGGGCCAGGGCACCGCCGAGCTGGTCCGCCGCGACCGCGAGGAGCCGCGACTCCGCTCTGTTC